>JAFQWH010000075.1 GCA_017407515.1 Clostridia bacterium
TCATAGTTAAAACCGCATTACCGCATTTTGACCGAACAACACTTCCCGACTCTTCCAGGCGTTCTGCCACCCATGGGTTATACACGTGGGGCCAGACACCGGGCTTTCCGAAATGCTCAAGTCTTGCTTTCATAGCATCATATTCGGGGTGCTCTAAAAGATTTTCAAGCATCTCGTTTACATAGATATATTCTGCATAGTGTCGGAAGGTAATATAGAGAGGACTAACGCCCAATAAAACAATTTTTGCATCAAGCTCATACATCTTTTCCCAGGGCGAATCTGCCGAAAAAGGCGTATCACCGGCGTTACCGAAACGCTTGTGAGTGTGGCCGTGAGTTTTTGTCAAAAACTCCGCTAGCCTGCCGCCTGCTGCAACGGAATGTGTCGCCTGGTCGCTGCGGATTGACCCTTCTCTTTTTCTGAAATAATTGGTCAGATAGCCGGTGTCAGATTCTTTATCTATGTGCCAGGTTTCATAGGCTTTTAAGTAGTTTTTCTGCGTAAAAGTGGGAAATACCAAAGTTCCCTCATGACCGATAGCTTCTAAAAAACCACGAATAACAGCTTCGGCACCGCCGTCTACCTCGCCAAGGCTTTTAAAGGAGGAATGTACCAGCACAACATCGCCGTTTGTGATGCCTAGCTCTAAAGTAGCACGTTTTATATCAGATTGCGTTACCACAGACATACCTTTTTCCTTCCTGTCTTACAGTGCTTCTAAGAAGTTTTTAAGTTTTCTGGCAACCATGGCGTGTCCTGCATCGTTCGGGTGAATACCGTCGGGCATATACATCTGTTTATGTTCGGGGATTTCCGGCTGAATGGCACATGTTGCAAATAAATCAAGGACAGGAATACCATAATACTCTGCCACTTCGCGAATGATGTTGACATAGTCTTTTAAAAGGCCTGTATCGAATTTTCTGTGAAAACCTTTCAGGTCAAGCTCTTTATCTCTATGTAACGGCGTCATAACCACAACGGGTTTCCCTAAATATTTAAGGGTTAAGCCCCGGAATAAATAGTGGCAAGCACCGTAAAAGGTATCAGGTGTTCTGTCGGAAAAGGTGCCAAGAGGAGCATCGCCGGCAGAATGGTCATTGGTACCGCCGAAGACAACAACAACGTCAGCATCGTCGTCCATCTGGTCAAACCGCTGACAAAAGCTGTTAGAGAACAGCCATTCTTCTTCCTCATTGGTGGGTGCTGCCTGCTGATTGGCAATACGGGTACCGTTAATGCCATAGTTTCTTGCCTCGGCCAGACCGCACTCCGCCTTTAAAACTGAATGATAGGCAAAGTTACGACTTGAGGTTCCTGCATCACCCTGAGTAATACTGTCACCCAAAAAATTGATTTTTAACCCTTTTAAATCCATGTAAAACACTTCCATTCTATAACGGCTTAAAGCTTCCCTGTTCGGGAAGCTTTTTGTTTTTTTCTATTCAGTATCTTTCCATTCAAAACCGCCTGCAAGTAGGGTTACCGCTTCATTAGAAACGGTTAATAAACCGCCGTCTGTATAGCCGATTTTTTCGGTGTTATCCGAAAAAACGACCTTACATTCTCCCGGTTTGACAGAGGTAATAAACGGTATATGTTTTGCCATAACGGCTAAATCTCCGTCGGCACCTCGCAGGGACAGCTCTAACACGTCATCTTCAAACAGAGCACCGTCCGGGGAGGCAATAATCAAATGAATGGTGTTCATTCGGACACCTTCTTTGCTTTTGCCACAGCTTCGTCAATGGTACCGACAAACAAGAACGCAGACTCGGGCAGGTCATCGTGTTTGCCCTCAATAATTTCACGGAAACCGCGAATGGTTTCTGAAAGGGGCACGTAAGTACCCTCTATGCCGGTAAACTTTTCGGATACAAAGAAAGGCTGAGATAAGAATCTCTGTATCTTTCTGGCACGTTGAACGAGCAGTTTGTCATCGTCAGACAGCTCATCCATACCCATAATAGCAATAATATCCATCAATTCCTGATACCGCTGCAGAATTCTCTGGACTTCACGGGCAACGTTGTAGTGCTCCTCGCCTAACACTTCAGGAGATAGAATACGGCTGGTGGATTCCAAGGGGTCAACAGCCGGATAAATACCCTGCGATGCAATATTACGGGA
>JAFQWH010000076.1 GCA_017407515.1 Clostridia bacterium
ACCTTATCAAGCTGTTCCATAATCCAGCCGCTTAGAGCGTTACCGTCTTCGTCTTCAGCTTCAATTTCAAAGAATTCGCAGAAGTCATCAAAGTCAACAGAGCAGTCAACAGAATAGAGGTTTTCGCCGATTTCCTTAAAGGTTTCAACTACTTCGTCGTGTTCGTCCCAAATTTCGCCTACAAGCTCTTCTAAAATATCTTCCATGGTAACGATACCGCGGGTGCCGCCGTATTCGTCTAACACAACGGCGATATGAGACTTGTTTTGCTGCAGAATCTTTAACAAATCGTTGATTTTTTCAGATTTCTGAATGAACACAGGCTTGGTAATCAGCTCGTTGATAGGCTTTTTAGTAATACCGCTTTCGGTGAAGAAATCTTTTAAGTGAATTACGCCGATAATGTTATCAATAGACTCTGTATAAACAAGCAGTCGAGAAAAGCGGGTCTGCGTGAAAACCTTTGCAATTTCCTCGTGGGTGGCATCAATAGGGACAGCCTCAAGGTCAACACGATGGGTTAAAATATCGCCGGCTTCCTGCTCGGTAAATTCAATGGCATTACGGAGAAGGTCACCCTCGTCTTCGTCAATGGAGCCTTCCTGTTCAACTTCGTCAACCAGCATAAGCAGCTCTTCCTGAGACATTTTCGTATCCGTTTCAACTCTCAAAAGCTTGGAAAGTAATTTTTTCCAAAGAGAAAACAGGAAGTTCACCGGTGTTAAAACCCAAATCAAAAGGTTAATGAACGGTGCTGAAAACATTGCAAACTTTTCCGGTGCATCTTTTGCGATGCTTTTTGGGGAAACTTCACCGAAAATTAAAACCGCAACAGTGATAACAACGGTTGACAGCGTTGCACCCATCTCTTGATTTCCGTTTAAAACATCAACAAAGAAAACGGTACCGATGGAAGCAAGGGCAATGTTCACAATGTTATTACCAACCAAAATGGTTGAAATTAACTTGTCATACCGTTCGGAAAGAGAAAGGGTAAGCTTGGCTTTTTTGTCACCTTTTTCCGCCAGGGTTTTGATTCTGGTTTTATTCAAAGAAGAAAACGCAGTTTCTGTTGCGGAAAAATAAGCCGATAATATGATTAAAATTATCATAATTGATATAGAAGGCAAGGGATCCATTTTTATTCAAACTCCTTTAAATTTAAAAATTATTCTTGTTTTGTTTTAGAAACTAGATTCGGTAAAAACACAAAAAGACACGCTTACGCACAGAATAAAACATGCGTAAGTATGCCTTATATAACAAATCCATATAATACGATGCAGTAGTAATACAATAATTACCGTCGTCGGTATCCATAGATGTACGTTAGTTCCTTTCATAATATAATACGCATATATTATAGCATACAAAAGGGTAAGAGTCAATACAAATTTTGATTATTTCTTGCAGGATTTTCTTGTGAAAAGATTGACAAAATCAGTAGAAATTAGTATACTATATTTATATGATTATTTTTAAATTATGTGTATTTAATATTTTTTTCGGAGGTTATATATGAAAAACACGGAAAAAACCATGGAAAAACTGGTTGCACTTTGTAAGGGCAGGGGTTTTGTGTATCCCGGTTCTGAAATTTACGGCGGTCTTGCTAACGCATGGGATTACGGTCCGCTGGGCGTTGAACTGAAAAACAACATCAAGCGTGCTTGGTGGAAAAAGTTTATTCAGGAATCTCCTTATAACGTAGGCCTTGATGCAGCAATTTTGATGAATTCTCAGACATGGGTTGCTTCCGGTCATGTTGGTGGTTTTTCCGACCCGTTAATGGATTGCCGCGAATGTAAAGGTCGTTTTCGTGCTGATAATTTAATCGAAGACTATTTAAAGGAAAAAGGTGAGCCTGCTACTGTTGACGGTTGGAGCAACGAAAAGATGATGGATTTCATCAGAGAACATGAAGTTGCCTGCCCCAAATGCGGAAAGCATAATTTTACGGATATTCGTAAATTTAACCTGATGTTTAAAACCTTCCAGGGCGTAACAGAGGACAGCACTTCTGAACTGTACCTTCGTCCTGAAACAGCACAGGGTATTTTTGTAAACTTTAAAAATGTTCAGAGAACTACCAGAAAGAAAGTTCCTTTCGGTATTGGTCAGGTTGGTAAATCTTTCCGTAACGAAATTACCCCCGGTAACTTCATCTTCCGTATCCGCGAGTTTGAACAGATGGAGCTTGAGTTCTTCTGTGCACCGGGTGAGGACCTTAAATGGTTCCAGTACTGGAAAGATTATTGCATTAACTGGTTGCTGTCTTTAGGTATTAAGATGGAGAATTTAAAGCTGCGTGACCATTCTCCCGAGGAACTGTCTCACTACAGCAACGCCACCACCGACGTTGAGTTTATGTTCCCCTTTGGTTGGGGCGAACTTTGGGGTATCGCTGACAGAACTGACTTTGACTTAAAGCAGCATGCGAATCACTCCGGTGAAAACTTTGAATATACCGACCCGATTACAAACGAAAAGTACATTCCGTACTGCATCGAGCCCTCTTTAGGTGCTGACCGTGTAACTCTTGCTTTCTTAACTGAGGCTTATGACGAAGAAACCGTTGGTGATGGAGATACCCGTGTGGTTATGCGTTTCCATCCTGCACTGGCTCCCATTAAAGCAGCTGTTCTGCCCCTTTCTAAGAAACTTTCTGAGGGTGCAACAGAGCTTTACCAGAAGCTCTCCAGCCACTTTATGTGTGAATATGACGAAGCCGGCAGCATCGGTAAGCGGTATCGCCGTCAGGACGAAATCGGTACACCGTTCTGTATTACTTATGACTTTGACAGCCCGGAAAACGGCACTGTTACCATTCGTGAGCGTGATACAATGGAACAGGTTACTGTTAAAATTGATGAGGTTATTCCTTATCTTGAGGAACGTCTGAAATTTTGATGGAATGTTAATAAATTGAAAATTTTCTATTGACAGAAAGCTTAAAATTTAGTATTCTAATATAAAGAGCTTCATAAGATTTCAAAGAAGGAGCGAGATCCATGTTATCAAAAGAGGTAGTTGTGAATAATCAGGTTGGGCTTCATGCAAGACCGGCAACGTTTTTCATTCAGAAGTCTAATGAATTTAAATCCAGCATCTGGGTGGAGAAGAATAATCGCCGTGTAAATGCTAAAAGTCTTCTTGGCGTTCTTTCTTTGGGAATTACAAAGGGAACTCAAATTACTATCATTGCTGACGGGTCTGATGAACAGGAAGCGTTAGATGCGTTGGTGCATTTAATCGGTACAACGATTGAGGCTTAATTTCAGAAAATGAGACATACTATAAAAGACGTGCTGCGTTAGCGCGTCTTTTCTGTTATCGGAGGTGATTGTGTGGATAGAGAGGCACTCTTAAATTTACCTGATGACCCCGGCGTTTATCTGATGAAAGATAAAAACGGCGAGGTTATTTATGTCGGCAAGGCGAAGATTCTAAAAAACAGAATTAAACAGTATTTTACAGCCGTTGAAAATCATGCTCCTAAAGTTCGTGCTATGGTTTCTAATATTGATTCTTTTGAATATATTATTACCGACAGCGAGCTTGAGGCTTTAATTTTAGAATGTAATCTTATCAAAAAGCATAAACCTTACTATAACATTTTGTTAAAAGATGATAAGCACTACCCCTATATCAAAGTCACGATCCGGGAACCATACCCAAGAATTTTTCTGTCCAGAAAAATGGTGAAGGACGGCAATAAGTATTACGGGCCATATACCGGCAGTGCGGCGGTCAGAGAAGTGATTGATATGGTTTCAAAACTGTGTAAATTACCCACTTGTCACTTAAAGATGCCGGAGGATATTGGCAAGAAACGAGAGTGCTTAAACGCTCATATAGAACAGTGTATGGCTCCCTGTATTCACCCGATTACCAAAGAGGAATACAGAAAACAGGTTGTCCGTGCCTGTCAATTTTTAGAGGGTGACCACGAAGATATTTTGCATCAGCTGACAAGGGAAATGGAGGCGGCATCGGAAAGCCTGGAATTTGAACGTGCAGCACTTTTGCGGGATAAAATTAACGCCATTCATAAGATTGAAGAACGGCAGAAAATAATCTCCGAACGGCAGGCTGACGAAGATGTTATCGGTTTTTACAGGCAGGGGAACAAAACCTACGGTGTGGTTTTATTTATCCGCCACGGTAGGCTGATTGGTCGTCACAGTACGGTTTTAGATAAAACTGCCGATACGCCTGATGAAGTTTTATGTGGCGAATTTTTAAAGCAGTTTTATGCTGAAAACGGAGATATTCCCAAAACGGTTTACACCTGCTTTAAAAGCGAGGACGAGGACTTAATCAGCCAATGGCTGACCCGGAAAAGCGGCAGAAAAACCCTTGTGAAATCTCCTGTTCGCGGGGAGAAAAAGAGATTAACGGAAATGGCGTGTAAAAATGCCCGCCAAAACGCCGTTGACCATCTTTTAAAAGACAGTAGTAAAAACATTCCCAAAAGCATGTTGGAACTAAAAGAAAAACTGGGTCTTGCCGGACTGCCGAAACGCATTGAGTCCTATGATATTTCCCATACAGCCGGAGAAGATGCAGTGGGCTCTATGGTTGTCTTCCGTGACGGAAAGCCCTCTAAGAGCTTTTACCGTCATTTTAAAATTGAAAAAGCAAAAGGCGGTGACGACTGTCAAAGCATGACGGAAATGCTGTACCGTCGCTTCCGCAGAGCCAAAGAAGAGGAAGAAGAGATTGAAAAGGGTATTTCTAGTACACCTAAATTTTTGCCGCTTCCTGATGTGATTCTCCTTGACGGCGGCAAAGGACAGGTCCACGCAATCTCAGAGCTTTTGGAGCTTTTAGACCTTGATATTCCCTTGTTTGGTATGGTCAAAGACGACCGCCACAGAACCCGTGGCGTTATAACACCTAAGGGAGAGGAAATTGAATTTTTAAAAACCTCTGAGGCCTTTCGGTTGCTTTCTTCCTTGCAGGAGGAGGTTCACCGGTTCGCCATTTCCTATCATAAAAAGCTTCGTACAAAGCACGTGACCGGCTCTGTTTTAGAGGAAATTGAAGGCGTGGGCAGCGAAACGAGAAAAAAACTTATCAGACATTTTAAATCTGTCAGTGCAATTAAAGATGCAAAGCTATCTGAGTTGCAGGCTGTTCCGGGACTTTCGAAACGCGTTTCGGAAAATGTTTATAACTTTTTTCATAAAACATCTTGAATTTTTGGCGGATTTATAATATACTTTTTATATTAGTATGTAAAAAAATAGGTAGGTGTAAGCGTTGAGAATTGCAGTAGATGCTTTTGGCGGAGATAATGCGCCTGAGGAAATTGTGAAGGGCTGTGTTTTAGCGGCTGAACAGATCAGTGATGAAATTATTCTGGTGGGTGACGAAACGAAGCTTTCCGCCTTACTGGAACAGGAAAATTTCCCGGAAGGTCGCATCAGTATTCGGCATGCATCTGAAGTAATTGAAACTGCTGAACCTCCTGTCGAATCAATTCGAAAAAAGAAAGATTCTTCCTTGGTTGTTGCCCTTTCTCTTGTGAAAAACGGGGAAGCAGACGCCGTTGTATCTGCCGGCAATACCGGGGCATACCTTGCCGGTGCTTTTCGTATTTTAGGACGCATGAAGGGCATTAAACGCCCTGCACTTACAACCCCTATGCCGACGGTTAAAGAAGCCGGTGTTATTTTAGATGCCGGTGCCAATGCAGATTGCCGTCCTGAACATTTGGTTCAGTTTGCTCATATGGGGGCCATTTACGCTGAACATGTTTTGGGAATTCCTAATCCCCGAGTAGCCCTTTTAAATATTGGTGCTGAAGAAGCGAAAGGAAACAGCCTTACCAAGGAAACGCATTTGCTGTTAAAAGAAGAAGAGGGTCTTAATTTTATTGGGAATATTGAACCTCGTGACGTGCCTTATGGTGCGGCAGATGTCATTGTTTGTGACGGTTTTACCGGCAATGTTGTCATTAAACTGATTGAGGGAACGGCTTCAGCGTTGTTTTCTATGCTCAAAGGGGTTTTCTATAAGAGCTTTATAACCAAGCTGGCGGCTATGATTTTAAAGCCCGGCTTAAAGAAAGTAAAAGCTAAAATGGATTATTCCGAATACGGCGGCGTACCCCTTTTGGGTGTTGACGGCGTTGTGTTTAAAGCTCATGGCAGCTCAGACAGAAAGGCTATCTGTAATGCTGTGCGTGCGGCTGGTACATACCTTTCTGCCGGTGTTAACGACAAAATTAAAGAAGTGTTGTTAAACCGGAACGAAGAAGAAAAAGAGGCAGAATAATCGGCTTTTATCTTGGACGGACAAAGGTTCAGGTTAAAGGATATAAATGGTTTTAAACCAATGTTCATTTGGAGGTGAAAATATGGAATTTGAAAAAGTAGCAACAATTATTGCGGAGCAATTAGGAGTAGACGAAGCATCAATTTCAAAAGAAACATCCTTTGTTGATGATTTGGGGGCCGACTCTTTAGACGTTGTAGAGCTTGTTATGGCGTTGGAAGAAGAGTTCGATATGGAATTTCCGGACGGCGAAGCTGAAAACATTAAAACAGTAGGCGATGTCGTTGACTACATTAAGGCAAATTCATAATGCTGTAAAAGCCCCGCACCTTTGCGGGGCTTTTAAACGAATTAACGATTCAATTCACCATTAAAACCCAGAAACCTTCTGGCTTTTAATGACGGATTGGAAAAAGGGGAATGAATATGAACCAATTAAAAGAATTTGAAGAAATTATCGGTTATAAGTTTACCAATCCGAACCTTTTAAAAACCGCTTTAACTCACAGTTCTTTTGCCAATGAAAAAAGAAATAAAGATATTGAATTCAATGAGAGACTGGAGTTTTTAGGGGATTCGGTTTTAAGCTTAATTGTCAGCAACTACTTGTTTGAAAACTATAAAAAACTGCCTGAGGGCGAGCTGACAAAGGCTCGTGCAACCATTGTTTGTGAACATTCTCTTTGGAAATGTGCT
>JAFQWH010000077.1 GCA_017407515.1 Clostridia bacterium
GTACATGACATCAGCAATCAAACCTTTGAAAAGCTGAAAGAATTTTTAATTAAAAAAGGTATTTTGTAAAAAAGAAAAGAGGTTTTTATCCCATGGCAAAATCCTGTAGTAACACATCTTGCTCCAAAGAGTCCTGCGAGGGCTGTCAGCACGCGGCACACGATTTCCGCGAACAGCCTCATGACATGAGCCAGATTAAAAAGGTTATCGGCGTTGTCAGCGGTAAGGGCGGCGTCGGCAAAAGCTTAGTGACTTCTCTTTTAGCGGTCACCATGAACCGTTTAGGCTACCGCACAGCTATTATGGACGCTGATATTACCGGCCCCTCTATTCCCAAAGCTTTTGGTATTACCGAAAAGGCAACGGGCAACGAGCTTGGGCTGTACCCCGTTCCCAGCAAAAACGGCGTTGAGGTTATGTCTTTAAACCTTCTGCTGGAAAACGAAACTGACCCCGTTGTTTGGCGTGGCCCCGTTATCGGCGGAACGGTAAAACAGTTCTGGACAGACGTTATCTGGTCTGACATTGACTTTATGTTTATTGATATGCCTCCGGGAACCGGCGATGTTCCCCTGACTGTGTTCCAGTCCATTGCCGTTGACGGCATTGTGGTTGTAACCTCTCCCCAGGAGCTGGTTTCCATGATTGTGGAAAAGGCTGTGAAGATGGCTAAGATGATGAATATTCCCATCTTAGGCCTGGTTGAAAATATGTCTTACTTCACCTGCCCCGATAACGGTAAGGATTATAAAATCTTCGGCGATAGTCATATTGACGAAATCGCCAAAGGTCATAACCTCCCCGTTCTGGCACGGCTGCCTATCGACCCGTCTATCGCCTCCGCTTGCGATGCAGGCGAAATTGAGTCTTTAGAAGCCCCTTGGTTTAAAGAAGCCGGCGAGCTGCTCAAAGGCATGATCGACTAACAAATAAACGCAAAAAATCCTCTCCGCATGGAGAGGATTTTTTATTTATAAATTACTTTGCACCTTTGACCGTGGGAAAAAGGATGACGAATGGACGTGCCGAGCCTGAAGCTGTATGCAGATACAGCGAGCGGCAAGGAACGTTCATAGCAACAGCGGTCGTCGCATTTTTAGCCGGTCAAACCGCATTAGGGCTGTTTGCCGATGTATGCCAAGATACCACCGTCAACGTAGAGAACGTGACCGTTTACAAAGTTAGAAGCATCAGATGCTAAGAACACAGCAGGACCCTGCAGCTCTTCAGGTTTACCCCAACGAGCAGCCGGAGTCTTAGCAACAATAAACTGATCAAAGGGATGACGGGAACCGTCAGCCTGTCTTTCACGCAGAGGTGCAGTCTGGGGTGTTTCAATGTAACCGGGTCCAATACCATTACACTGAATGTTGTATTCACCGTACTCAGAGCAGATGTTACGTGTCAGCATCTTCAGGCCGCCCTTAGCTGCAGCGTATGCAGAAACGGTTTCACGACCCAGTTCGCTCATCATGGAGCAGATGTTAATAATTTTACCGTGACCCTTTTTAATCATGGACGGAATAACAGCTTTTGCAACAATGAAAGGTGCGTTTAAGTCAACGTCAATAACCTTTCTGAAATCTTCAGCAGTCATATCGCACATGGGGATACGCTTAATGATGCCGGCGTTGTTAACTAAGATGTCGATAACGCCAACTTCTTTTTCAACAGTCGCAACAAGGTTATTTACCTGTTCTTCGTTTGTTACGTCACAAACGTAGCCATGAGCTTCGATACCAGCTTCTTTGTAAGCGGCTAAGCCCTTGTCTACCAGCTCCTGATTAATGTCGTTAAACACGATTGTAGCACCTGCAGCGGCAAAGCCGGAAGCAATCGCAAAACCGATACCGTAAGAAGCACCGGTAACCAGAGCAATTTTACCGTCTAAACGGAAATCATTCATAGTCATTGTCTGTTCCTCCTATAATTTGTAATTATCTTAAGTCTTTTGTTTCAATACCGTCCATATCGGTGAATTCCTGGTTTTCACCGCACATAGCCCAGATGAAGGAATAGTTCTTGGTACCAACACCGGAGTGGATAGACCAGCTGGGGCTGATAACAGCTTCTTCATTGTGCATGATAATGTGGCGGGTTTCCTGAGGCTGACCCATCATGTGGAAAACAGCGTCATTTTCGCCCATATCAATGTAGAGATAAACTTCTATACGGCGGTCATGAGTGTGGCTGGGCATGGTGTTCCAAACAGAACCCGGTTCCAGATTGGTAAGACCCATAGAAAGCTGACAGGTGTCTAATACTTCAGGGTGAATGTACTGGTTGATAACACGCTTGTTAGCATCTTCAACGCTACCGCAGGGAACTTTCTTAGCTTTAGCAATGTCAATCTTAACGTTGGGGTAGCTCTTATGAGCCGGGCAAGAGCTGATGTAGAACTTAGCAGGGTTCTTAGCGTCAGCACTTTCCATAATGATGTCACGGTTACCCATACCAATGTATAAACCGTCACGTTCTTTCATTTCGTATTCGGTGCCGTCAACAGTAATTTTACCGGGGCCACCAACGTTGATGATACCCATTTCACGGCGTTCCAAGAAATATGTAGCAGCCAGTTCCTTACCAGCCTCAACAGTCAGTTTCTTGTTAACCGGCATAGCACCACCGGTGATAATTCTGTCAATGTGGCTGTAAACCATTTTAACATTGTCAGCAGTAAACAGACCGGTGATTAAAAACTCTTCACGCAGAGTTTCGGTTGTGTAGTGTTTAAAATCTCTGGGATTTGTAGCGTTTCTGATTTCCATTTTTCTTTTCTCCTTCTTTATATTATTTTAAAATTAAACAATGTAGTAAAATTCCTATAATTTTGACCAAAGGAATTTTTTTCATACAAATAAATCATATCATTTTTTGTGCAAAATGTCAAGGCTCAATGCAAGGAATAGTCTATTCTTACTTTTTTTCGGAAGGAGCAAGCCCCTGCCCTATATTTTTAACACAAGTGCGGTAGGGGCGGGGTTCCACCCCCGACCGTTGATCCGAGAGGGCACGGAGGCCCTCTCCTACACCTTCAACGCAAATACCGCAGGGGCGGGGTTCCACCCCCGACCGTTTATCCGGGAGGGCACGGAGGCCCTCCCCTACATCTTCAACGCAAATACCGTAGGGGCGGGGTTCCACCCCCGACCGTTTATTTGGGAGGGCACGGAGGCCCTCCCCTACATCTTCAA
>JAFQWH010000078.1 GCA_017407515.1 Clostridia bacterium
ATACTGTTGGTCTTACCATTGAAGGCATCGGTAAAGCAAATTTAAGAACCTCTGTATATTATTTTGATATGTTAAAAGAAGCCGGCATTAAAACTCACTATGTTAGTGCTGATATTGATAACGCTACCATGGAAGTTCTGCCTGCAACAGTCTTCGGCCACGGTCTTGAAGTTATCTGTCGCTTAGTTGCCACAGGCAGCTTTATCCGCAGATACGGTGAATACATTAAAGACGGTGCTCCGTTAGAAGGCGGCTACGTTGAATGTACCTTTAAAAACGACGAAAAGGGCGACCCGCTGGTTACCATGGAAGGTCTTGCAGCGTTAGGTGTTATGAGCCCTGAAATGTTCGAAAGCATGAAAGAAAATACTCTTAAAATCACCAAAATTGTAGCAGACGACCTTAAGTCAATCGGTCTTGACCTTTGGGATATTAAATTTGAATTTGGCTATAACAACGGCGAAGTAATCTTAATTGATGAAATTGCTTCCGGTAACATGAGAGTCTATAAAGACGGCAAGATTGTTGAGCCGGTTGAGCTTACAAAACTTATTCTGAACAGATAACGACGAAGCGGTGATTATATCACCGCTTTTTTGTAATGTGTGCAAGGGCAGAGAATACTAAATACAGATGAAAGGGTGTGAGACATATGCAGATTGTATCGGTTGTCGTTAACAAAACCGCCCGGGTGTTAGACCGTTTGTTTGACTATCGGATTCCTGTGCATTTAGAAAACCGAATAAAAATCGGCATGCTGGTCTTTGTTCCCTTTGGAAAAGCCAACCAACTCGTTGAGGCATATGTGGTTGGTTTTCCCGAATCCACAACCCTTGAGGAATTAAAGGAAATTGATTCTGTTATAGAGCCTGAGCCTTTATTTGATGAAAAACTCTTAGAGCTTATCTTTTTCATGAAAAAACGGTATTTTTCCACCTATTTGGCAGCTATTAAAACCGTTGTGCCATACGGGGTAGGCCTAAAAGGAAAAACGGTTTCAGACAAGGTTTTAAAAGGCTCAGCATTGGCTCTATCTTATGATGAAGCCTTTTTAGCATTAGATGCCGCCAGAAACAAAGCACCTATGCAGGCACGGATTATTGAGCTTTTAATGCAGAACGATTTTATTGCCAATGTTGATATTCAAATGATGCTGGGTTGCAGCAGCGGTGCGATTCGTGCCTTAGAGCAAAAGGGTGTGATTTCCCCTGTTGAAATTGAAATTTTTCGCAATCCAATTGATTACACTGCTATAAAGCCCACAAAGGCGTTGGTGCCGAATCCGGACCAGGAAAAAGCAATTTCCGCAATTTTAGATGCAATCAATGCTTTTTCCGTTTTTCTTTTACACGGTGTCACCGGCAGCGGTAAAACAGAAATATTTCTGCAATGTATTGAAAACGTGCTGAAACAAGGTAAAACTGCCATTGTTTTAGTGCCGGAAATATCTTTAACACCTCAGATGATAAACCGCTTTGCAGGCAGATTTGGCAAGCAAATTGCGGTGCTGCATTCCCGACTTTCCATGGGAGAACGCAACGACGAATATAAACGAATTAAAAGTGGAGAAGCAAAGGTTGTAATCGGGGTTCGCTCTGCAATATTTGCACCGATTCAAAACCTTGGCTTAATTGTTGTCGACGAGGAGCACGAAGCCTCTTATAAATCCCAAAGCGTTCCGTCCTATCACGCCCGGGAAATGGCTGCTATGCGTGCAAAACAGAACGATATTCCCCTGGTGTTGGCGTCAGCAACGCCATCTATTGAAAGCTATTATAAGGCGTTATCCGGCAAGTACAAGCTGTTAACCCTGGAAAACAGAGCCAACAGACAAACAATGCCCGATGTTTCTATTGTAGATATGCGACAGGAGCTTGCCAATGGAAACCGTTCTCTTTTTTCAGGTCTTTTAAAAGACGAAATTCAAAAGAACTTAGAAAACGGTCAGCAAACCATTTTGTTTTTAAACCGCCGCGGTTTTTCTACCTTTATTTCCTGCCGTTCCTGCGGCTATGTGGTGAAGTGCCCCCGTTGTAATATTGCCTTGACTTATCATAAAAACAAAGATTACCTGACCTGCCACTACTGCGGCTATACACAAAAAAATCTCCATACCTGTCCGGACTGCGGCAGTCATTATATTAAGCATTTCGGAACGGGAACACAAAAGGTGGAGGAGGAGCTTTCCGAGCTGTTTCCCGAGGCAAAGATTCTTCGTATGGACTTAGATACTGTTTCAGCTAAAAATTCCCATCAAAAGATTTTGGACCGTTTTGAAAAAGAAAAAATTGACATCTTAATCGGTACCCAGATGGTAACAAAGGGGTTAGATTTTGAAAATGTTACCCTGGTAGGTGTTTTGGCGGCGGATATGAGCCTGAATTTAGACGATTACCGTGCCAACGAGAAAACCTTTGATTTAATTACCCAGGTTTGCGGTAGAGCCGGTCGAGGTAGTTATGCAGGGCGAGCTGTCATTCAAAGCTATAACCCAGAAAACGCGGTGCTGCAAATGGCGAAATATCAGGATTATAACGCCTTCTATGAAGACGAAATCACCTTGCGTAAAACGTTAATGTATCCGCCGTTTTGCGATTTACTTTCGATTGTGTTTACTGCTTTTAACGAATCCTACGCCACAAATTGTGCTAAAAAAGCGGCACAATGGCTAAAAGATCGTCTGCCCAGAGGGGTTGAGGTGTTAGGCCCGGGGCCTTGTGGGTTTAATAAAATGAATAATAAATACAGAAAACGAATCTTGATTAAATGCAGATTAAATGATACAATAATAAATGTAATTACGGAATATATGAACGTGCATTACCAAAGTAAGGAAAATCAGTCTGTCAGCATTTTGACAGAGACAAATCCTATACACATGATGTAAATTTACCAGGAAAGGAACATAAAAATGGCATTACGCAATGTTTTAACCGTAGACAAAGAAAATGACAGCCTCCGCAAAAAATCACGGGAGGTCGAAAAGATTGATGAAAAAATTTTAACCTTAATTGAAGATATGAAAGAAACCCTTTACGATAAAAATGGCGTAGGCTTAGCGGCACCGCAAATTGGCGTTTTAAAGCGTGTCATCGTGATTGACATTGGCGAGGGTCCCATTGTGCTGATTAACCCTGTTATTGCGTATCAAAAAGGCGAAATAGTTGATGTTGAGGGCTGCTTATCCGTTCCCGGCGTTTGGGGAACCGTAAAACGGCCTCAGGAAGTGATTGTCCGCGGCATGAATGAAAAAGGTGAAACCGTTGAACTAAGCGGCGAAGGTCTTTTGGCAAAGGCTTTTTGCCATGAAATTGACCACTTAAACGGTATTATTTATACGGATAAAGTAATTGATTATATCGACCAGAGCCAGATTCAGCAGGAGGGGTAAATTTGAAAATTGTTTTTATGGGAACGCCGGATTTTTCCGTTCCGTGCTTAGAAGCTTTAATAGAAGCCGACCATACCGTAACGTTAGTTGTTACCCAGGCTGATAAACCCAAAGGTCGCGGCCACAAGTTGACGCCGCCGCCGGTTAAAGAATGTGCAATGAAATATAACATTCCTGTTTTTCAACCGGAAAAAATGAAAGATGATGCTTCTTTTAAGCGATTACAAGAGGCTGAGGCTGATCTTTTTGTAGTTGTTGCATACGGTAAAATTTTGCCGGAACGGGTTTTAAACCTGCCGAAATACGGCTGTATTAACGTTCATGCGTCACTCCTTCCCAAATACCGTGGTGCCGCACCGATTCAATGGAGTATTATAGGCGGTGAAAGTTCCACCGGTGTTACAACCATGCAGATGGATGTAGGCCTTGACACAGGCGACATGCTTTTAAAAAGAGAAATTCAAATTGAAGATACAGATACCGGCGAAACCCTCCACGATAAGCTCAGCGTTTTAGGTAAAGATGTTTTACTGGAAACAATCAAAGCCTTAGAAGAGGGAAGTCTAAAGCCGGAAAAACAGGACGATTCTCTTTCCTGCTATGCTCCCATGATTGATAAAAACACTGCAAAGATAGATTTCAGCCGCTCTGCAGAGGAAATTTGCAGACTCATAAGAGCTATGAATTCCTATCCTTATGCACATTGTGAATATGAAGGAAAACTATTAAAAATCATAGAAGCAACACCCGAAAAGGTAGAAACCTTTACAGTAGAGAATGGTAAAATCCTAGGTGTAAAGAATGATAGCTTTACAGTTAAGTGTGGAAAAAATGCTATAAAAGTTACCGCAATTCAAGTGGAAGGCAAGAAAAAAATGTCCGTTTCTGAGTATTTAAAAGGAAATTCTATTGCTGAGGGCGTTATTTTAAAGTAAAAAGGGGAGTGGGCTACATGAAATTGATCTCCTGGAATGTTAACGGCCTGCGGGCTTGCTTAACAAAGGGTTTTTTAGATTTTTTTGAAAAAGAACAGGCTGATATTTTCTGTGTGCAGGAAACAAAAATGCAGGAAGGTCAAGCTGAAATTCAGTTGGCCGGTTACGAGCAATTCTGGAACAGTGCTGAGAAAAAAGGTTATTCCGGAACCGCTGTTTTTACAAAAATTAAACCAATTTCTGTACAATATGATATTGGTATTGAAGCTCACAGCCACGAAGGACGTACTATTACACTGGAATTTGAGGACTTTTATCTTGTAAACTGTTATACACCAAATGCACAGCAAGAGCTTGCAAGGCTTTCTTACAGAATGGAATGGGAAAAGGATTTCAGGGCGTATATAAAGAGCTTAAGCACCAAAAAACCGGTTATTTTGTGCGGTGATTTAAACGTTGCACATCAGGAAATTGACTTAAAGAACCCTAAAACAAACAGAAAAAACCCCGGCTTCACAGATGAAGAACGGGGTCAGATGACAGAGCTTTTAAGTAGCGGATTTACAGATTCTTTCCGCTTTCTATATCCTGATAAAACCGAGGCATACAGCTGGTGGTCTTATCGTTTTCAGGCAAGAGCTAAGAATGCAGGCTGGCGTATTGACTATTTTATTGTTTCTAACAGCCTCCAGGATAAAATCAGCGATTCGTTGATTTATTCTGATGTTTTAGGCAGCGACCATTGCCCGGTAGGCTTGATTTTAAAATGATTTTTAATTATCTTCCGGGTCAGCTAAGGGGTTGCTGTCAGCAGCATGGCGAAGCTGCTCAGAGTCTAAATGGGTGTAAATCTGCGTGGTTGCAAGGTTTGTATGACCTAAAATTTCCTGCAAAACACGGACATCAACGTGGCCATGCTGATACATAAGGGTTGCTGCAGTATGCCGCAGTTTATGAACTGA
>JAFQWH010000079.1 GCA_017407515.1 Clostridia bacterium
CTGATGATTGTTTTCATCACCTTTTGCTGGATGTGCAGTTAAGTAAAAAGGACGGTGTCTTCTATGAAAGTTGTCATTGTACAATTTCCGAAATTTATTAACAACATCTTAAAATCCTTCCTCAAAATTTAATGAAAAAAACCTCCGACTATCGGAGGTTTTTTCATTGGAAACGGTTTTTCTTGCAATGAAGCGGTTTTTGTGATACAATAAATCCATTGCTTAGTAACAAGAGGTGACAAAATGCGGTATTTAAATCAAAAAAATTACAGATATATTCCGTATATGCACAATCTTTCAAACGGAGGTGCTCCGGAAGACAGGCGTAATGTTGCAACCTCAGGTTGCGGTCTTTGCTGTATGTGTATGGTGGTTGACAGATTGACTACGCAAACCTTAGAACTTGCCGAATGTGCCCGTATGTCAGAGGAAAGCGGAGCCAACCATATGCCCGGTACAAGGTTACATATTTTAGGTCCTGTTGCTGCCCAGAGATACGGACTTACTTATGCCGAGGCGGACTCTTTAGAGGACGTTAGAAAAACGCTGCGAGCAGGCGGCTGTGCAGTTTTGTTTGCCGGTGGCAATAAAGGAGACCGTGTAGGGCTGTTTACCCAGAACCCGAACGGGCACTATGTACTCCTGCTTTCGGTTGACGAGGAGGACGATTTCTGTATCTTAGACCCGAACTACGATTCTGAGAAATTCTTCGTAGAAGGGGTACGTGATAAGGTTAAGGTCAGCGTGCCGTACCTGTACTGTAAGGGAGAGGTCCTAGAGCAGGAAGTAACCGATTTAGCTCCGCCTTTTTACCTGTTTACCAAGAAAAAACCTGAATAAATTTTAATGGAGAAGTGATAGAGATGACATTTAACAGAGCAGATATTTTATTGCCGAAGTTTGCTGATGACAGCGAAAAAATGAAGCAGTGGAGCGTGGTTGCTTGCGACCAGTATACCTCTGAACCCGAGTATTGGAACGCAGTTTCCGAGTTTGTTGGTGAGGCTCCCTCAACCCTTAGACTGACTGTTCCGGAAATATATTTAAACGATTCAGATATTGAAGACAGAATTAAAGCCACAAACAGCGTTATGGCTGACTATATGGAGGCAGATGTTTTTACAGAACATAAAAACACCTACATTTATGTTGAAAGAACGCTTAAAAACGGCGTGAAACGTTTAGGAATTGTGGGTATGGTTGACTTAGAGGACTATGACTATGCAGTAGGCTCACAGACCAAGGTCCGTGCAACAGAGGGTACTGTTATTTCCAGAATTCCGCCCCGTCTTAAGGTTCGCTCTGATGCGTTGGTGGAACTGCCTCATATTATGCTTTTAATTGACGATGAGGCTTGCGAGATTATTGAGAAAAACAGCGACATGAAGGACGATTTCACCAAGGTTTATGATTTTGACCTGATGCAGTCTTCCGGTCATATTGCCGGTTATAAGATGTCTGATGCGGCTTGCGACAGATTGGACGAAAAGCTGGCAGAACTGGAAAATTTAGAGGCATTTAACGCAAAATACGGCGTGAAAAAAGAGTCTCCGCTGATTTTTGCTATGGGTGACGGTAACCATTCCTTAGCAACAGCTAAAACCCATTATGAAAATCTGAAAAAAGAAATCGGCGAAGAGGCGGCAAAAGCTTCTAAGGCAAGATACGCTCTTTGCGAACTGGTTAATCTGCATGATAAGTCCTTAGAATTTGAAGCGATTCACCGTGTTGTTTTTGAAGCGGACGGTAAGGCATTTTTAGAGGCTCTTGAAAAGGAATATGCCGTTAGCTATGATGAAAACGCTGAGGGTCAGAGCTTTATTTTCGTCTATGGCGGCGAGCAGAAAAAAGTAACGGTGACAAATCCTAAAGAATATTTAGCGGTTGCTACCGTTCAGAAGGCTTTAGACAGCTTTATTGCAACCGGCGGCGGAGAAGTGGACTATATCCACGGGGAAGACGTTGTTTGCAAGCTGTGCGAAAATCCGAAGAATTTCGGTATTATCTTAGAAGCTATGGATAAGTCTGATTTATATAAATCCGTTATTTTAGACGGTGCTCTGCCCAGAAAGACCTTCTCCATGGGTGAAGCCTGTGACAAGCGGTTTTACACGGAAGTCAGAAAGATTAAATAACCAACCCTGCGAAAGAGAGGCGTATAGATGGACATACAGGTTCTTCTGTGGCTGCAAAATCTTCGGGGCGGCGTTTTAGACTCATTTTTAATGGCGGTTACTGACTTTGTGGCAAGCCCTGTTATGTATGTTTTTGTTGCGGTGCTGTACTGGTGCTACAACAAGCGTGCGGCAACGTTTCTGGCTATGAATTTAAGCTTTGGAAGCCTTGTGAATCAAGCCTTAAAAAACACCTTCTGCGTATACCGACCCTGGATTCGGGAATCAAAACTTGTCCCTCTGGCGGCGGCAAAGGAAACAGCCACGGGGTATTCCTTTCCCAGCGGTCACACTCAGATTGCAAGCTCGGAATTTTTAAGCCTTGCCTATTGGCAGAAAAAAAGAACATGGTTTGTGGCGTTCTGCGTTTTTATGACACTGCTGGTTATGTTTACCCGTATGTACCTGGGCGTTCATACCTTTTGGGACGTTTTAGCCAGCCTGGCGGTCTCTTTAGTTGTAATTTTTCTTGATGCAAAGCTGTTTTCCTGGATTTCGGGAGGAAAACACCGAGATGTTTGGGTGTTTGGCATTGGTTGTTTCGTTGTGGCAGTATTTCTGCTTTATACAACGGTTAAGGCATATCCTTTAGATTTCGGTGCCGATGGAAGCCTGCTTGTTAATCCTAAAGAAATGATAACGGATTGCTATGCGGCGGCCGGTTGCGTATTCGGCTTTTTACTTGGCTGGATTTTGGAGCGTCGCTTTGTTAAATTTGAAACGGCGGTTTCGGGAAAAACGAAAGTGGTACGCAGTGTTATTGGTGCTCTGATATTATATATCTTTTCGGAATTCTGCCGGGAACCCTTAGGGGCGATACATATGTACTGGGGCGAACTTTTCTTCTTTTTCATTGCATTTGTATATATTTTGTTTTTATATCCGGCTTTGTTTTCTTTATGGGAGAAACCATCTGTAAATAAATCTGAATAAATTGACAGCCGATGCCTTACAAGGCACCGGCTGTTTTTATCTGATTCAGCAGTCGCAGTCGTTGTTACGGTAAGGCGTATAATCAACATTGCAACCGCAACCGTTCTGAGCTGACAGCAGTTCGTCTATCATACAACGAACCTTTTCAGCAGCAGCCTCAGCACACTGTGCGGCGTGCTGTGCCACTTCTGCAGAACGCTCAGCCTGGCAGGCAGCTTCTTCGGCGGCCTTTGCTAAAGAAGCGGCTCTGCAGGCAGAAGCTTCTGCAGCCTTAGCAGCTTCGCAGGCTCTGGCAGCAGCGGCCTGAGCTTCTCTTAAGAGGCTTTTTAAGGCTCTTGTATCCGGTGTATAAGAACAGTTATCATAGCACATGGGTTTACCCTCCAAAAAAATTTTTTGAGGATTATATCCTCAGTTTCAGTATATGAAAAATTTTGACGGAGGTGCAAAAAATGTCGAAAAAAAGGAAATCTACTGTTGTAGATTTCCTTTTTAAGATTTAATCAAAATGATAACGATACTAACTAACATCGGTCATATCAAGATATAAATGCCCGCTTTCAGCAATAAAATCTTTTCTGCCCTGGAGATTATCTCCTAATAGAAGCTCAAACATTTCCAGGGTTTTCTGTGCTTCTTCAGCGTTAATCTTAATCAGCCGGCGACTTTCAGGGTTCATAGTGGTCAGGGACATCATTTCCGGGTCATTTTCACCCAAACCTTTAGAACGCTGAATACTGTATTTCTTACCCTCAATCTTTGCCAGAATTTCTTGCTTTTCACGCTCGTTATAGGCGAAGAAGGTTTCCTTGCCGCAGGTAATTTCAAACAGGGGCGTTTCAGCGATAAATACCTTTCCGGCTTCAATTAAGGTGGGCATTAACACGTAAATCATAGTCAGAATCAGGGTTCTGATCTGGAAACCGTCAACATCGGCATCGGTACAGATAATAACCTTATTCCAACGGAGCAGGTCTAAATCAAAGGTGTTTAGGTCTTTAGACTTTGAGTGTGCAATCTCTACGCCGCAACCCAAAACTTTAACTAAGTCCGTAATAATTTCGCTTTTAAAGATTTTATCATAGCCTGCTTTTAAACAATTTAAAATCTTACCACGAACAGGCATAATTGCCTGAAA
>JAFQWH010000080.1 GCA_017407515.1 Clostridia bacterium
TCTTCATCGAAGTATACCTTTTCCTCACAATGGGGGCATTCTACTTCGTAAAACTCAACATCATCATAGTCATCTTCATCATCGCAATCGCAATCGCAGTCACAATCGCAATCATCGTCACAGTCGCAACCGCTGCAAGCTTCAGAAACGTCTGTTGCAAATTCTTCTAAATCGTCAAGACGTTCATCAAACTCGTCTAACACCGCGTCTGTTTCATCAATGCTGGCTGCCATATCTTCCATCATGCTGATGAGCTTGGCAATCATTTTACCTTCATCGCTTTTTTCTGCCAGCTTCATACCGTCAGAAAGACCTTTTAAGTAAGCCGCTTTTTCAGATAAATATCCCATACAAACACATCCTTTCTCAATCATTATAGACAGTAAAACACCGTCTTATAACTCCCGGATAAAATTATACACGCTCCATGTATTCGCCGGTTCTGGTATCAACACGGATAGTATCGCCCTGGTCAACAAACAGGGGTACGTTAATGGTTGCACCGGTTTCCAGTGTTGCGGGCTTGGTTGCACCGGTACTGGTGTCGCCCTTAAAGCCGGGCTCAGTGTCTGTTACGGTCAGCTCAACGAATGTCGGTGGTTCAACACCGAATACAGAGCCTTTATAAGACAGAACGGTTACGTTCATGTTCTCTGTTACAAACTTCAATGCATCACCCAACTGATCCTGAGAAAGGGGCATCATATCAAAAGTTTCATTATCCATAAAATAGAACAAATCGCCATCGCTGTAAGAATAAGCCATGTTCTTTCTTTCAATGTGAGCCTTGGGTAATTTTTCTGTAGGACGGAAGGTTTTTTCTACCACGCCGCCTGTAATAACATTTTTCAGTTTGGTTCTAACGAACGCTGCACCCTTACCGGGCTTTACATGCTGAAATTCTACAACCTGAAAAACATTGCCTTCAAATTCAAAGGTTACGCCATTTCTGAACTCGCCTGCTGAAATCATATTAAACCTCCATATTTACATTAGTATTTACAATTATAGTTTAAACGAAAAACATAAAAAAAGCAAGACTTAAACTAAAAAATAGATAAGAAAATTAACAAAGTTAAAGTTTTTTGATAAAAAGAAAAACCGTACGCAAAAAACGCACGGTTTTTTCACATCTTATCAACCTAAACCCTGCATCATCAATGTTGCATTATTTCTTTAAAAAGAATAAAGCAATAGATGTTACCAAAAACAAGACGGCAACAATTGATGTCCATTTTCCTAAGATTGCGTCAATGGTTCTGCCCTTGTTCTTGCCGAAAAAGGTTTCAGAACCGCCGGCAATGGAACCCGATAATCCGGCTTGCTTTCCGGACTGCAACAGAACAACGGCAATCAGGATGATTGAGACGATAATATGCAGAATCTGCACAGCCTTCAACATTTGCTCCTACCTCCATCATTTTTCTTCCAAGGGGACCATAACACTTCAAAAACTTACTGCTCTTTGAGGCCAAACCGCTTTCTGAACTTCTCAACACGACCACCGGTATCTACCAGCTTCTGTTTGCCTGTAAAGAACGGATGACACTTAGAACAAATTTCTACAGTGATATTTTCTTTTGTGGAACCAGTTTCGATCACATTACCGCAAGCACACTTAATAGTAGTGTCGGTATAGTTAGGATGAATTCCTTCTTTCATTTGTTTCACCTCTTTCAACCATCTAGCATAACGCAATAATTATACCATACAAATTATGGTTTTGCAAGTTATTTTCTGTATTTTTTTAATATACAACCATTTGGTTGTTTTTTATCTAAGATAACTCTATATTTTGTTCTTTCAGTTTACGTTCAATAAATCGATCATAGAATACAAGCTTTACGGTTGCAACAACAGGAACACCAATAAACATTCCCAAAACGCCGCCAAAGGCTCCACCCAGCGTAACACCCAAAATAACCCAAAGAGGACTGATACCAACCTGATCAGAAACAATTTTTGGACCAATAATGGCGTTATCTAACACTTGAATAGCCAAGGCAAAAATCAGCACCCAAAGAGCTTTTACAGGGCTGTAAAGCAATGTTATAAGAACGCTGATAACGGTACCTATCGTGGGACCAAAATAGGGAATCATATTGGTGATAGCAATAAACAACGCAATCATAGGTGCAAGAGGAATCTTGAGGGGCACCAAAACAATTAAACCAATTAAAAACATAATTGCTGACTGCAGAAGTCTACTGACAATGTAATTCAGGAAAATAGAGTTAATTTCTCGTCCTGTATCAATGACCTTCTCCGCTTTTTTCTGGCCGAGCAATACATATACCAGTTTCTTAAGGCTGAGAATCAGTCTTTCTTTACTAAACAAGAAATAGATAGAGGTAATAATACCAAAGCCAAAACGGATAACCCCTGTTGCAACAGAGCTAACACCTGATGATACCGCACCACTGATAGAAGAAAAATCCATTGTTTTAATCCAGTTATAGAAGAATTTAGAACCCTCTTCCACCCAATTATTAAGCGTGGCCGTAAGCTGAGGCTGGGTAACACCAAAAAAGTCTGCTATCCAGGCTTCTATATTGGTTACATACTGCGGTATATGCTCAACCATTTCTGTAATTCCGTTCCGCACAGTGGGAATAACCGCAATGACAAAAACTGTTACAAGGCCAATCAAAAGTAAATAGATAAATAAAATAACACCGGCACGTTTAATAGCTTTTGCTTTGGAAGAATCATGCTTCGAACGAATTAAATTTTCAAAAAAATTCAGTGCCGGATTTAAAAGATACGCCAATGCAAAACCCGTTACAAAGTATGCAATACAACCATATACCAGTTTCACAATGCCGGTAATTGACAGTTGCGTATTGTTAACCAACTTAAAAAGCAAAAAGGCAATTAAAAGTATAGGAATTAAGTTTAAATAAGGAATTTTGAATTTTTTCACGCTTGATTCTCCTTTGTATCGTCGGGCTAAGCTGACGCCAAGAACTTAATAATGCCGCAGTAAATTGCCCACGCTGCTTTTTTTTGATATGTTTCATTCGTTAACATCTGTTCTTCTCTGTCGTTTGATAAGAAACCACATTCAATTAAAACTGCAGGAATTTTCGCTTTTTGCAGAAGATATATCTCTTTCCCTGCCTGTTTAACCGTCCGCTCCGATGGCGGCTTTAAAACAGCAATCATTTCTTGTTGAACTTGCTCTGCCAGGGGCTTTGAGTCTTTGTGGTTAGCAGAAAAAAACACCTGCGGACCACTGTATTTGGAATCTGAAAATTTATTCATATGAATACTGACAAATAAATCTGCTTCAGAATTTTCTATTAAATTTTCTCTGTTTTTTAAGTCACTTCTCTTTTTCTGCCGAATGGTTTTGCTGTCGGCATCGTAAATACCGTTATCGTCCGAGCGAGTCAAAATAACTTCAACACCGCCCTGTTCTAAATACCCTTGCAGGTACCGACTGATAGCTAAATTCAAGTCTTTTTCCAAAACACCGTGATTCCCCACGGCACCACCGTCCGGCTCTCCGTGTCCGGCATCAATAATAATCCGTTTCCCAAAGCCCGGAACCGCAGCCGTTTCCTTTGTATCGCTTCGTCTGACCAGTAAACCAAGGCTCAGTATGCTCAACATAAAAATCGAACATAGAAGAATTAAATTCCATTTTTTAATGATAACTAACACAACAACCAACCCCAAAACGGTTTTGGTTTATTGTATTCATCGTTGAATCTGTCTATGCCTCACAGATGTCCCCAAACAGGATTCCCTGCCGGCAATCCAAGATACAAACCTCCATGCTTTTTCCCGTTATATCGTCTATGCTTTTGGCACGCACCGTCAGGTAGTTACGGGTTTTCCCCTCGTAAAGCCCCTCTAGAGCCAACTGTTCAAACAAAACTTCCTCCGTTTTGCCGACATACTGTTTTGCAAAGTTTTGTTTATTTGTTTCTGTTAACCTAAGCAACCGACGGCTTCTTTCTTCTTTAACCTCCGGCGGAATCTGGTTCGGCATGTTTGCCGCCGGTGTTCCCTGCCGGGGAGAATATTTAAAAATGTGTGCATCTGCTAAAATCAAAGAGTCTACAAACTGATAGCTTGCCTCAAAGTCTTCCTCGGTTTCCCCCGGAAAGCCAACAATCACGTCTGTGGTAAACGCCGCATCAGGCATTGCATTTTTAAGCCTCAACACCGCTTCCCGATACTGAGCACTTGTATATTTACGATTCATTCTCTTTAAGGTTGCATCACAACCGCTTTGCAGCGATAAATGAAAATGGTGGCAAACCTTAGAAAGACGGCTAATGCCTTCTACAAACGCCTCATCACACAAAGTAGGCTCTAAAGAACCCAAACGAATCCGACTGATGCCGGGAACCTGTTGCAGAGCCTCAAGCAGCTTTAGGAGCGTTCCCTCGCCGCTGTCCTTTCCCCAGGAGGCTAAATGAATTCCGGTTAAAACCAATTCACAAAAGCCGGCATCTGCAAGACGCTTTGCCTCCGAAACGGTATCTGCCACAGAGCGGGAACGAATTCGCCCTCTGGCATAGGGAATAATGCAGTAGGAACAAAACTGATTACATCCGTCCTGCACCTTTAAAAAGGCACGGGTATGCTCTTGTTCACTGCCATCTATAAAAAGGGGTTCAAACCCGCAATCTTTTGCTAAATCATGCACTAAATCAATAGGATTCCGTTCTTTTATAAACTGCTCTACCAGTTCTACAAGCCGGTTTCTTCCCTCTGTACCGATCACAATATCAACGTCGGAAATCTCTTTAACCGCTTCCGGGTTTGTCTGAGCATAGCACCCCATAACCGCCAAAACCGCTTGGGGATTCATTTGCTTTGCCCGGCGAATCATCTGCCGGGATTTTCTGTCGCTTAAGTGGGTAACGGTGCAGGTGTTAATGACATATACGTCCGCTGTTTCGGAAAAATCAACTGCTGTATAGCCGGCACGGGTAAACTGCTCCTGTACTGCCTCAGATTCATACTGATTCACCTTACAGCCCAAAGTTGCAATAGCAACGGTTTTCGTCATTTAAGCACCCTCGTTTCCCAATAATCCTATCTGTTTTTGGATATACCCCTCACGGACACCTGCTTTGCAGACATCTAAATTTTGACAGCCGAAAATGTCTGCCACTTCGCATAAAATTGCCACACCCGGCAGTGCCGTATCCAGCCGTTCAGGGCTTGCCTGTAAAATACTTTTCTCCGCCAACGGTTCATCGTCTAAAAGGCGGTACAATAAGGTTTCCAATGTTTTAAAAGCACCGCCGGAAGCCGGATATAAAATTTTTTCCAGCTCATGTGCCGTTCTGGCGGCACCACCAATACCGTAAAGCACTTTAGCTGTTGTCTCTTTCGCAAATTTTTCAGCAATCATCTTGCGGACAAATTGCCGGAGTGCCATAATCTGTTCTCTTTCTGCCGGCCGTTTGCCTACAAAACGAACAAAAGCCGTTAAAGAACCAATGGGAAAGCTAGCCGTTTGAACCGGCTTTCCCTCTTTAATTAAAACAAGCTCCGTACTGCCGCCACCAATATCGGCTATAACGCCGTCATAAATATCTTGCTCTCCGGCGGCACCGGAAAAGGTTAAAAATGCCTCATCTTCACCGGATAACACATCTATAAAAAAACCGGTTTTCTTTTGAATCTCAGAAACAGCTGCCTCTGTATTAGCAATGTTACGAAGAGCCGCTGTTGCAAAAACAAAGGTTTTTTGAGCCTTGCTCTTACGAATAAAGTCTTTCAGGGATAAAAGAGCATCGCAAGCTGCCGTGATTCCCTCTTGTGTCAACATACCGTCAACTACTTTTGAACCCAAAAGTGCCATAACACGGCGGTTTAAAATTAGGGAAAGCTTGTCCCCTTTTTGCTCATATACACAAAGCCTTACAGTATTAGAACCAATATCAATAACTGCGTATTTCATAAATGACTGTTATCCCCCATTAAATCCTAAAGGCCCATGCGTTTTCTTGCTTGCATAATGCCAAACTTAATTTTTTCGATATCCAAGGTTTTAAGTTCTCTGTTCTCCATAACAATCCGGCCGTTAATGATAGATGTTACCACCTGTCCGCCGGCACTGGCGTACACCACAGCCGATACTGGGTCGTTAACGGGAATCATACACGGTGCATCGGCATCTAAAATAATAATATCAGCACGAAGACCGGCTTTTAACATACCGGTTTCTTTTTCTCGGCCCAACGCCTTAGCACCTTTGACTGTCGCCATTTCCAGTGCCGTTTGTGCCGGAATTAGTTTCGGGTCAAGCCGCATTCCTTTGTGAAGTAGTCCGGAAAGTTTCATCTCCGCGAACATATCCAAAGCGTTGTTGCTTGCTGCACCGTCCGTTCCGATGGAAACGTTAATGTCCTTTTCCAGCATTTCCTTAATATTAGCAACTCCACTTGCCAGTTTTAAATTACTGGTCGGATTATGAGCAACACTGACATCATACCGCTTTAGAATATCCATATCGTTTTCGCTTAAGTAGACGCAGTGAGCAGCATTGGTACGAACATTAAACACACCCAAATCACGCATGATTTCTGTGGGTGACTTACCGTTTTTACTGTAACAGTCCCGGTTTTCTTTCATGGTTTCGCTCAGGTGAATATGAATCCCCGTTCCGTCTTCCTGTGCCGCTTCTGCGACGGCACGAATGGCCTCTCTGCTGCAGGTATAAACCGCATGTGCCGAATGTTCAATTTTAAGAAGTCCTTTGCCTGCACCGTGATAGTCTTTAAACAGCTGTCTTGCCTCGCTCAGCCGCTTTTTATAATCATTATGCGTCCCGGTTACGCAACGGGAAATGTTTGCCTTTATACCCGCTTCAAGGACAGCCTTAGCAGAACTTTCACTAAAGAAGTACATATCTGCAAAAGCGGTCGTTCCGCTTGCAATCACCTCAGCACAGCCAAGCAGCGTTCCGTAATAAACTGCCTCGTCGTCCAGCTTATCTTCCAGGGGGAAAATATGATGATTCAGCCATTCATCTAACGCCAAATCATTTCCGCAACCGCGGAGTAAGGTCATCGGCGAATGGGTATGGGTATTGATAAGACCGGGCATAACAATACCGCCGCGGGCATCAATATACCGGTCAAAACCTGTTTTATCCTGCACGCTTTCGCCAACATAGGAAATAACACCGTCGTCGATAATAACAGAACCGTCAGGAATAATTTTCCCATTATCTACCGTAAGCAACAGCCCATGATCAATCAATGTTTTCATGATTATTCACCTGATTCTTGTTCAGTCGGTTTGGTTTTAGCAAAAACAGCTTCACGCACCTTCTGGTCAATTTCCTCCGTCAGTTCGGGGTTTTCAAGTAAGTAAGCCTTGGAGTTCTCACGACCCTGACCTAAACGCAGGTCGCCATAGTTATACCAAGTACCGCTTTTCTGTACGATGTCAAGATCTGCTGCCACATCTAAAATACAGCCAACTTTGGAAATACCCTCGCCGTACATAATATCAAATTCTGCTTCGCGGAAGGGCGGAGCAACCTTATTCTTTACAACCTTAGCACGAGTTCTGACACCGATGCTTTCAGTACCCTTTTTAATGACTTCCTGCTTTCTGATTTCAAGACGAACGGAAGCATAGAACTTAAGAGCACGGCCGCCGGTAGTAACTTCGGGGTTACCGTAAATAACGCCAACCTTTTCACGAAGCTGGTTAATAAAAATAACAACAGCGTTGGACTTGTTGATAACGCCGGCAAGTTTACGAAGTGCCTGGCTCATCAAGCGGGCATGAAGACCCACGTGGGACTCGCCCATTTCGCCCTCAATTTCAGCCTTGGGAACCAGGGCTGCAACAGAGTCAACAACCAAAAGGTCAATCGCACCGCTGCGAGTCAACATCTCGGCAATTTCCAGAGCCTGTTCACCGGTATCGGGCTGTGCAACCAAAAGATCTGCCACATTAACGCCCAGTTTTTCTGCATAAATCGGGTCTAAGGCGTGCTCAGCATCAATAAAGGCAACGTTGCCGCCCTGCTTCTGAGCCTCAGCAACGCAGTGCAGAGCCACGGTGGTTTTACCGGAAGACTCCGGACCGTACATTTCAACAATTCTGCCCTTAGGCAGGCCACCGATACCCAGAGCCAAGTCCAGGCTCAAGGCTCCTGTTGAAATTGCCTCAACGTTCAGACGGGTGTCACTACCAAGACGCATTACCGCACCTTTTCCGTACGTTTTTTCAATTTGCTTCATCGCCATTTCCAAAGCCTCCTGGCGTTCTGCATCGTTTGCTTTTCTCATAACCGGTTCAATCCCCTTTTTGCCGGCAACCGGCGGTCTTTTATCGTTCATTGTTTCTTCCTCACTTTTTCATTTTACAATCCTGTATTTATTTCGCAAGAATCCTCTTGCGTATCGCATTTAAACCATGCATCACAGCTCCCTGGCGAACCCTATCACGGTTCCCATGAAGCTGTAACCGTATAACCGTTACCTCGCCACGGTAACAAACGCCTATATAAACCAGACCTACGGGTTTTTCCGCTGTTCCGCCGTCAGGGCCGGCAATGCCGGTCACAGAAACGCCAACATCGGCTCCTGCCGTCTTTTGAATCCCCCGTGCCATCTCTTCTGCCGTTTCTTTACTGACAGCACCGTGTTCTTCCAGGGTTTTGGCAGAAACACCCAGGTATTTCATTTTCGCTTCGTTAGAATAGGTCACAACACTTTCGCAAAGTGCCGCTGAAATCCCCGGCACATCGCCTAATGCCGCTGTCAGTCTGCCCGCTGTGCAAGATTCCGCACAGGCTACTGTTAAGCCTTTTTCCAAAAGCAGAGCCGCCGTTGTCTTTACCATATCCTGCTCGTCGTATCCGTAAACATATTCACCCAAGCGGGCTTCAATTTCTATCTGTGCTGTTTGGATTAACTTTTCAGCTTCTTCGGAGGTCTTTGCCTTTGCCGCAATCCGCAAAGTTACCTCATTATCTTTAGCATAGGGTGCGACGGTTGGGTTAGACTGTTCCATCAGGTCCGAAACAACCTCGCCAACCTTAGCTTCTCCGATGCCAAAAAGCCGCAAAACCTTAGATTCCATCACGAAGTCTGACTTTTCTTTTAAGTACGGCTCTACGCTTTCTAAAAACATCGGAACAATCTCTCTGGGAGGACCGGGCAAGAGGACAGCAATTTTTCCGTCCTTTTCCAAGATAATCCCCGGTGCCGTTCCGCAGTTTTTATGAAAAATGATTTCACCCTCAGGAATATACGCCTGTTTTTGATTGCTCATAGGGTATCTGCCGTTTAAGTACTGCTTAATTTCGTCTACAATTTCTTCGTGTAAAACAAGGGGAACACCAAAATACTCCGCCACAGTTTCTTTTGTTAAATCATCGTCCGTAGGGCCTAAGCCGCCGGAGAAAATAACCAAGTCTGCCCGCGAAAAGGCTAAGCGAATAGCTTCTTTTAAACGTGACGGATTATCGCCGACAACGGTTTGATAGTACATATCAATCCCAAGCTCAAACAAACGCCTTGACAAAAACTGTGCATTCGTGTTGACAATGTCACCTATTAAAATTTCTGTACCGACTGCCAGTATCTCCGCTTTCATGCCTTGCCTCCGCTTTTTTATTCTGCCGGAGTCTCCTCCGCTACTACATCTGCCTCATCAACATAAATGTTTCTTGGGTTCATTTTTTTCATAGCCGCCAAAAGCTTAACAGGCGGTTGAAAACTTAAGAGGTTGCGTTCTCCCTGGTTTGAGAAAATAACGTGATACACACGGCCCTGGGAAGCATCAAACACAGCGTTAAACGTATTGCTGAAGTTTCCGTTTTTAAAATCGTTCTTATAAACTTCGTTGTTATCAGAAGCCATAAGCTCAATGTTAATGCATTTTAAGCTGGTCATACGTTTTCTGGTGGTCCGTGCTTTGACCACGTCAATATCCAACTCACCGTTTGTAAAGATATATTCATATTCCAGATTAAAATTCCGCATAAAAATCATGGAAAAATAAACCACCCCGGCAAGAGCCAGAAAAACGTAAGGCCGGACAAATTCAATTTTTACAAACAGAAGTAAAACAATCACACAGGCAATAAACGCCGCAAAAACAATACCCAGCTGTTTTACAATATCACTTTTATCAGGTTTTTTATGCATTAAATATTCCAGAAAAACGTCCATTTTAATCCTACTTTCTTTTGTTTTTATTAAATCTTTTACCACATATATCAGTATACCATATTTTAACTGACATTTCAACGTAATTAAAAACTTTTTACAGATTATTCATAACGCTTCTTTTCCGTAATTACGCAGTCCATAACCGCATCAAAAGAATCCGTGGGCAAGGTTTCCGTCAGGCAGTTTTCATAGCAAAGACCAGCTTTTACTGCCTTGGTGCACAGGGGCAAATACCTGTCATAGTAGCCACCGCCGTAACCAAGCCTTGTCATGTCACGCCCAAAGGCACAACCGGGTACTAAAACAAGGTCGGCTGTCTCCGGCATAGCTGCCTCTGTTTCTGTGGGCTCTAATATGCCGTATGCACCACTTTGGAGCGTAGATATATCCGTTACCCGGTACATAGTCATTTCACCCTTGCTGATGCATTTAGGCAACGCAACGGTTTTACCCAGGGCAATCAGTTGTTTTAAAAGTGACTTGGTTTCCGGCTCGTTGCGAAAAGCGGCATAGAGAAAAATAACCTGAAAATTTTGCTCTAAAACCAGTTCGAGTACTTGTTTCTCAATATCTTCAGACCAAGCCTGAACCAGGCTTTTAGAAAGAGCCATTCTTTTTTCTAAAAATTCTTTTCTCAGCTTTTGTTTATTCATTTAACGCAGATTGCCTCCACTTTTTCGGTTTTGCCAGACTCCCCAACAGTAAACACCGCACCGTTTAGCTGTGCTTTACCGTCAGCAAACTCAAACCGACGGGGAATGCAGGAAATAAACCGTTCCAGCGTAATCTCTCTTTTAACGCCCAGACAGGAATAGATAGGTCCGGTCATGCCCAAATCGGTGATATATCCCGTGCCCTTGGGAAGAACCCAGGCATCTGCCGTCTGTACATGGGTATGGGTTCCAAAAACCCCGGTTACTCTGCCGTCTAAATACCAGCCCATAGAAATCTTTTCGCTGGTAGCCTCTGCATGAAAATCCACAAAAATGTAATCAGCATGAAGTTTTTCCAGCACCCGGTCAATACCGCGGAACGGACAATCCATATAGTCCATATAAATCCGCCCAAGAGCGTTAATAACAGCAATTTTCTTTCCATTTTTTTCTACAACCGTATAACCGTTACCCACAGTTCCCTCAGGAAAATTCACCGGACGGACAACCCGTTTATTACCGGCAAGCAAGCCAACGGCGTCTTTTTGACGAAAGGTATGGTTTCCCAGAGTCAGAACGTCGGCTCCGTTTTCCAAAAGCAATTCCGCTTTCTTTCGGGTGATACCGTTGTTAGAACAGGCATTTTCGCCATTAACAATACAAAAATCAATTTCATACTGCTTTTTTATGCCATCAATGTGTTCCAAAAACATTTCGCAGCCCACATCGCCGACAATGTCACCTATTGCTAAAACATTCATGTTTTTTCTCCGTTCTATGTGAAAAATCATATATGTATATTGTATCATATTTCCCCTGTTTTGAAAAGGGATTTTAGAATTTTTAGCCATAAAAAAAACGCCGGCAGAACCGGCGGTTTTAACATAAACTTATTTATTTAATAATTTCTTGGTATCAAGAGCAATGGTCAGTTCTTCGTTTGTAGGAATAACAAAGCTTCTTACCTTGCTGCCTGCCTTGGTAATTTCGGTTTCCTTACCGCGAACGTTGTTCTTTTCAGCGTCGCAAGCAATACCCATAAATTCCATATTGGCTAAGATGCGTTCACGCATTGCAATACTGTTTTCACCAACGCCTGCGGTGAATACGATTGCATCAACGCCGCCCATAGCTGCAGCATAAAAACCAATGTAACGTTTAACGCTGTATTCAAACATAGAAAGTGCAAGCTGAGCTTTCTTGTCGCCCTTAGCTGCTGCTTCGTCTAAGTCACGGAAGTCGCTGGAGAGACCGGAGATACCAAACACGCCGGACTTTTTGTTCAGCATAGCGTCAGTTTCAGCAACAGACAGACCCTCTTTTTCCATTAAGAAGGTTACGATAGCCGGGTCAATAACACCGGAACGGGTACCCATAGGCACACCGGCCAGCGGTGTAAAGCCCATAGAAGTATCAACAGATTTGCCCTTGTTAACAGCGGTAATGGAAGAACCGTTACCCAAGTGCAGAGTGATGATACGCAGGTCTTCAATGGGTTTGCCCATCATAGCCGCACAACGGTTAGCTACATAGTAGTGAGAAGTACCGTGGAAGCCGTACTTTCTGATTTTGTACTTTTCATAGTATTCGTAAGGCAGAGCATACATATAAGCTTCAGCCGGCATGGTCTGATGGAAAGCGGTGTCAAACACAGCAACCATAGGAACGCCGGGCATAGCCTTCTGGCAAGCCTCAATACCGATTAAGTTTGCAGGGTTATGCAGGGGTGCCAGCATGCTGCATTCGTCAATCTTCTTCTTAACGTCATCATCAACGATAACGGACTGGTTGAAGTATTCACCGCCGTGAACCACGCGGTGACCAACAGCATCAATCGCACTCATGTCGGAGATTACACCGTGGTTTTTGTCAACCAAAGCGTCAATAACCATTTTGATAGCATCAGAATGGTCTTTCATGGGGGATTCTAAAGTAACAGAATCCTTACCCTCGGGAGTATGTTTTAAACGGGAACCTTCAATACCGATTCTTTCGCACAGACCTTTAGCTAAAACTGCCTGAGTGTCCATGTCAATCAGCTGATATTTTAAAGAAGAGCTACCTGCGTTAATAACTAAAACGTTCATTGTTTTTCCTCCTTACTGATCCTGTGCCTGTACACAAGTGATAGCAACAACGCCAACGATGTCGTCAGAGCTGCAGCCACGGGATAAGTCGTTAATCGGCTTTGCAATACCCTGGGTGATAGGACCGTAAGCTTCCGCCTTACCCAGACGCTGAGCCAGCTTGTAACCAATGTTACCTGCGTTTAAGTCGGGGAATACTAAAACGTTAGCATTACCTGCAACAGTGGATTCGGGAGCCTTGGACTTACCAACAGAGGGAACGATAGCAGCGTCAAGCTGTAATTCGCCATCTAAGGAAAGGTCAGGTCTCTTTTCTTTTGCCAGGCGTGTTGCTTCAACAACCTTGTCAACTAAGGGGTCTTTTGCACTGCCGTAGGTTGAGAAAGAAAGGAGTGCTACGTTAGGCTCAGCTTCAACTAAGTTCTTAAAGCTCTTAGCAGAAGAAATAGCAATTTCGGAAAGTTCTTCAGCACTGGGGTTCATAACCAGGCCGCTGTCACCGAATACGAATGTGCCGTTTTCGCCATATTCGCAATCGGGAACGCAGATAACAAAGAAAGCAGAAACAAGCTTTGCATCAGGAGCGGTTTTAACGGTCTGCAGAGCACTTCTTAAAACGTTAGAGGTGGAGTTTACAGCACCGGCTACCATACCGTCAGCATCGCCGTTCTTAACTAACATACAACCAAAATACAGGGTGTTCTTCATGGTTTCCTGTGCCTTTTCCATGGTCATACCCTTAGCTTTTCTCATTTCGCAGAACTGTTCACAGAACGCGGGATATTTGTCAGAATTTACAGGGTTGATAACGGTTGCAGCGGAAATATCATGGCCTGCAGCCTTTTCAGCGATTACCTTTTCATCACCTAATAAAATGATATTGGCAATACCCTCTTTTAAAACTTTTTCTGCAGCTTCAATGCTGCGGATTTCTTCGCCCTCAGCTAAAACAATTGTTTTCTTGTCAGCCATGGCACGAGCTTTGATTCTGTCTAAAAATTGACTCACAGTCGTTTCCTCCTTTTATTATAACTCTTCGTAAGTTAACTAATATTTTCCAAACAAATATTATACTACACTTTCAAAAAAACTGCAAGCAGAAAACAATTAAAAATAAACGTTTTCTGCTTGTTTGCATATTTTAAATAATTTTCTAAAGAAATAAAACAAAATGTAGTAATTTATCGAACCAAGGTACCGTCAGGCATATCTTTGTCAAGTGCCAGCACGCTTAAGTTTTTATCATCAGCCGCAGCTAAAATCATGCCCTCGGACAAAACGCCACGGAGCTTCACCGGTTTTAGGTTGGTAATAACAATGACCTTTTTGCCAACAAATTCTTCCGGCGGATATGCTTTCGCAATACCGGATACAATCTGACGCACTTCGTCCCCGACCTTAATTTTGGAAACTAAAAGTTTATCAGCACCCTCTACTCTTTCAGACTCAAGCACCAAGCCGACCTTAAGTTCAAGCTTTGCAAAGTCTTCAATTGAGATTTCCGGCAGTTTTTCTTCTTTCTTTTCTGCCTTTTTCTCTTCCTTTTTCGGAGCAGGCATAGACTTTTCGATGGTTTCCAGCATCTTCTTTTCGTCTAAGCGGATAAAGAGAGGCTCTGCTGTACCAACTAAGCTACCCACCTCTGTTTTGCCAAACTCGGAAAGAGATTCCCATTCGCAGGCAGTTGCACCAATCTGACGGAAGATGCTTTCAGAGGTCTTCGGCATAAAGGGAGCAAGGAGCACACCGATAAAACGAATGCTTTCCAGTAAATTATATAAAACACCGCCCAGGCGAGCTTTCTGGCTTTCGTCCTTTGCCAGAGCCCAAGGCATTGTTTCGTCAATATATTTGTTGGAGCGACGGGCAAGATTCATAATTTCAGATAGTGCATCTGCCGTTTTAAAGCCGTCCATTTTTTCAGCACAAAGCTTAACGGTTTCTAAGGCACAAGCTTTAAGCTCATCGTCAAATTCACCGGCACAGGGAGCCTGAATCACGCCGCCAAAGTACTTCTGCTGCATAGCAACCGTACGGTTTACAAGGTTACCTAAGGTATTTGCCAGGTCAGCATTAAAGCGGCTGATAATATTTTCATAAGAGATGGTACCGTCCTGTGCATAGGGCATTTCGCAAAGGAGATAATAGCGAACAGCATCAACGCCGAACAGCTTAACCAAATCATCTGCATAAATAGCGTTACCGCGGGATTTACTGATTTTATCAGCACCGGCAAGCAGCCAGGGGTGACCAAAAATCTGCTTCGGCAGGGGTTCGCCCAGTGCCATCAGCATAATGGGCCAATAAATGGTATGGAAACGCAAGATGTCTTTACCAATTACGTGCACGTCTGCCGGCCAGTATTTTTTGTAAAGTTCACCCTGCTCGTCAGGTGCATAGCCAAGTGCTGTAATATAGTTTGAAAGTGCGTCAATCCAAACGTAGATAACGTGACCGTCATCGAAGGTCACGGGAATACCCCAGTCAAAAGAGGTTCTGGAAACGCACAAATCTTGCAGACCCGGCTTAATGAAGTTATTCACCATTTCGCGTTTGCGGCTTTCCGGCTGAATAAAGTCAGGGTTTTCTTCAATATACTGCATGAGCTTGTCCTGGTATTTGCTCATCTTAAAGAAATAAGCCTCTTCCTTGGTTTTCTTCACTTCTCTGCCACAATCCGGGCAGCAGCCGTCAACCAGCTGAGTCTGGGTAAAGAAAGATTCACAAGGAACGCAATACCAGCCCTCGTATTCACTTTTATAAATATCGCCCTGTTCATAGAGCTTATTAAAAATTTTCTGAACAGATTTAACGTGATACTCATCTGTGGTTCTGATGAAGTGGTCATAGCTTGCACCCATCAAATCCCAAATGTTGCGGATTTCGCCTGCAACACCGTCAACATATTCCTGGGGCGTAATGCCGGCTTCTTTTGCGGCTTCTCCGATTTTCTGGCCGTGTTCATCAGTACCGGTCAGGAAAAACACGTCGTAGCCACGCCGTCTTTTATAGCGGGCAATCGCGTCAGTCAGTACAACCTCATAGGTATTACCGATATGCGGTTTGCGGGACGTATAGGCAATTGCCGTTGTTTTATAATACTTTTCCTTCATTGTTATCTCCTCCCATCTTTTCTATTATATCACAGTTTTAAAAAAAATGAAAGACTTTTCTTTCGTATTTCTTTATTTATTCCACCGGAGCTATATCAACCAAAATAATATCTTCACCAATGCGTTTAATTTTCTCCCAGGGAATGACCAAATCCTTTCCTTGTCCGAAATTAAAAAGCCGTGATTTACCCGGCACAATTACCGCTTCAATAGCACCGGCTTCTAAACTGACCTCAACGTCAGAAACAAACCCAAGCCTTGATGCATCTGCAAGATTGATAACCTCTTTTTGTCTGAGTTCTCCCGCTCTGTACATAGCTTTCCCTCTTTTCCTTTACTTTTTTAATATTTTATGGTAAAATAGAAATGATTATGAACGATATTTTCTATGCATAATAAGGACGTGATACCATGCTTGATGCATTAAAACAAGATTTATTAACTGCCGTTACGTATTTAAAAGACCAAAAAATTCGTTTTTTGGGAAAAGGCAGCATGACCATAGTAGACCGAGCCAACAACTTAATTGTTGCAGAACCGGCTCCCGCTTTTCCGTCAAGCAGCATTGCCGATATGCTGGTGGTTGATTTATCCGGTCAGGTCATCGAGGGAAACGGCACGCCTTGTACTGATTTTTTAACTCATCTGGAAATTTACCGGGCGTTCCCTACCGTGAGCTGTGTTGTACACAGTCACGCTATGTACACCTCCGCCTGGGCACAGGCAGGACGGGATATTCCCATGTACGGCACCGGGCATTTAGACTTTTTTAAAGAAGCAATTCCCTGTACCCGTGCTGTAACGTCTGCCGAATCAGAATCCGGCTATGAAACCTCTGCCGGTCTTTGCATCGCCGAAACCTTTCAGAAAAAATCTATCTCCCCGGAGGATACGCCGGCAGCACTTTTGTTTCAGCACGGCAGCTACATCTGGGCACCCACGGCCCAAGAAGCAGCCAATCGCTGTGTTGCTCTGGAACAGATTGCCATGCTGGCTTACCTGACGGAGAAAATTAACCCTGAAATTACAGGGCTGCCCCGAAACATTATCGGTCACAGCGAATAACGTTTTATTTTTCAAACAAATTTAAAAGAAAAAAAGGTATAGATTCATGCTGGTTGGTCATACTATCCTTTGACAGAACAAAAAAGGAGTGTATAAAATGACAACCATTGACAATATATCCTTAATTTTAGTCATCATCGGTGCACTAAACTGGGGTTCTATCGGTTTATTCGGTTTTGACTTCGTTGCCGCTATTTTCGGCGGTCAGATGTCTGTTATGAGCCGGATTATCTTTACCTTAGTTGGCATCGCAGGTCTTTGGAGTATTACTCTGTTATTCAAAGAAAAGGTGCCTGCACACACCGACCGCTGACACAAAAATGGGCTGTAGCAAAATGATTCCATTTTGCTACAGCCTTTTTACATATGGGTAAAAATAACTTTCACTAAAACTAAAAGAATCAGTCCCGGCAAACCAAAGAGACCGCAAATGCTTGCCGTAACAATGTTTAAACCGATGGGAACGCCTATGGGTGCAAGCAAGAAATTACATATGTACAGTCCGGCACCCCCCAGCACCGAATGAAGCATCATAACAAACACGCCCTTTAGGGGTTTAAAAAACACACAGCATAACGCCAAAATTAAAATTGCAGACAGCACATAGGCCGCTATTGCTCCAACGCTCATGATATTTCCTCTCTTCTGCTGCCGGCAAACACACCGGACAGATACCCGTCGTTTGACAAATTATCCTTTTTGGCAAGTTTCAGGTAATAATTTAGTCTGGTTTCTGCCGCCTTGATTTCATAGATATAGTATTCTAGCAGTGCAGGCTCCTGTGCAAAATTATAATTCGTATGTGCCGCCTGGAGATCCTTTCTGGCACGGGAAAGCTCTGCAAAAAATTCTTCTTTTCTGAGCCTGTCCTGCTTTTCTTCCTGGTTTTTCTCCAAGCGAGAACGAAACCATTTAACAATTGTGCCGCCATATTTGCTCATTTCTTCAAAAGACATTCTCTTTCCTCCTTAGTTTTTCTGTATTATCATTATAAGCGGCAACTTTCCGATTTATTCCATTTTTTGAAAATTTATATTATTTTTCTTTACTGGTTTTTATAAATAAAAACAAGGCTTTAAAAGCCCAATAAGTTTCCAGAATATCTTGCATAAATTTCAATTATTCTCTTGATTTTATTGTAGAAATTTGGTATACTAATAAAAATAGATATTTTTTTGAGAGGAAGTGTTCTTTTTGGCTGAACTGCTGATAAGAGAGGGTTTAACGTTCGACGATGTTCTGTTGGTCCCTCAGAAGTCTGACGTAACACCTGATATGATTCAATTAGGTACACAATTAACCAGAAATATTAAACTGAATATCCCCTTAATGAGTGCCGCTATGGATACGGTAACCGAATCCGCACTGGCAATTGCTATGGCTCGCGAGGGTGGTATTGGTATTATACATAAAAACATGACCATTGAAGCACAGGCTTTAGAGGTTGATAAAGTAAAGCGTTCCGAGCATGGCGTTATTGTTGACCCCTTCTTCCTTTCAAAACAGCATACTTTAAAAGATGCTGATGATCTTATGGGGAAATACAAAATCTCCGGCGTGCCCATTTGTGAAGACGGTAAGCTGATTGGTATTATCACCAACCGTGACCTTCGTTTTGAGACAGATTTCTCCCGTCCCATCTGCGAGGTTATGACAAAAGAAAACCTGATTACCGCTCCGGAAGGCACCACTTTAGACGAAGCTCAGGAAATTCTCAGAAAGCATAAAATCGAAAAACTGCCGATTGTTGACAAAAACGGTAACTTAAAAGGCTTAATTACGATTAAGGATATTGAAAAAAGCGTTCGCTACCCTAACTCTGCTAAAGACAAAAGCGGCCGTCTTTTAGTTGGTGCCGCTATCGGCGTTACAAAAGACGTTTTAGAGCGTGCTAAGGCTTTAGCTGATGCTCAGGTTGACGTTTTCGTCTTAGATTCCGCTCACGGTCACAGCGAAAACATTATTAAAGCCGTTCGCTTAGTTAAGGAACACTTCCCCAATGTTGACTTAATTGCCGGTAACATTGCTACCGGTGCTGCTGCAGAGGAACTGATTAAAGCAGGTGCTGACGCTGTTAAAGTCGGTATCGGTCCCGGTTCTATCTGTACTACCCGTGTAGTTGCCGGTATTGGCGTTCCGCAGATTACTGCAATTCACGATGTTTACGAAGTTGCTAAAAAATACGGTGTTCCCGTTATTGCTGACGGTGGCGTTAAATACTCCGGCGACCTGCCCAAGGCTATCACCGCCGGGGCTGATGTTATCATGATTGGCAGCCTCTTTGCCGGTTGTGACGAAAGCCCGGGACAGGAAGAAATTTACCAGGGCAGAAAGTTTAAGGTATATCGCGGTATGGGTTCACTTGCCGCTATGGAAGTTGGTTCTAAAGACCGTTATTTCCAGACCAACACCAAAAAACTGGTTCCCGAAGGCGTTGAAGGTCGCGTACCCTACAAAGGTCCCCTGTCTGACACCGTTTATCAGCTGTTAGGCGGTCTGCGTTCCGGTATGGGTTACTGCGGTACTCCCACCGTGGCCGACTTAAAGGAACGTGGTCAGTTCATCAAAATTACCGGTGCCGGCTTAAAAGAAAGCCATCCGCACGATATTTATATTACCAAAGAAGCACCGAATTACAGTGCTCAGTTATAAAGAGTCAGGGACTGCCTTAACACGCCACAGGACGCATTGGGCAGTCCCCCTTTTACTTTATAAAAAGAAGAAAGGCAGATGAAAATGGCTAAAAAAGAATATGGCAACGAGAGTATTTCGTCCTTAAAAGGTGCTGACCGCGTTCGTCTTCGTCCGGCGGTTATTTTCGGTTCTGACGGAATTGAAGGCTGCCAACACTCTTTCTTTGAAATTCTGTCAAACTCTATTGACGAAGCCAGAGAAGGCTACGGAACAGAAATCGAGGTTACCCGCTATCTTGATAAATCCATTGAGGTAAAAGACTACGGTCGCGGTATTCCTTTAGACTATAACGAAAAAGAGGACCGCTATAACTGGGAGCTTGTTTTCTGCGAGCTCTACGCCGGTGGTAAATATAAAAACAATTCCGGCGAAAACTATGAGTTCAGCCTTGGCTTAAACGGTCTGGGCTCTTGTGCAACCCAGTACAGTTCCTCGTATATGGACGTAACCGTTTGTCGTGACAATAAAAAATACACCATTCATTTTGAAAAAGGTGAACCGGTGGGTGAACTGGTTGTTGAGCCGTTCCGTCATCGCAAAACAGGAACAGATATTAAATGGCGTCCCGACCTGGACGTTTTTACGGATATTAACATCCCCTTAGAATACTACCAGGAAGTTTTAAAAAAGCAGGCGGTTGCCAACGCAGGTCTTAAGTTTATTCTCTATAACCAAACCCCCGAGGGCTGGGATATGGAAGAATACTGCTACGAAAACGGTATTGTTGACTATCTGCAGGAGCTTTCTGACGGCAAGGAAATTACGCCCGTGCACACCTTTGATGCTGAGCGTCGTGGCCGTGACCGTGCCGACAAGCCGGAATATAAAGTTAAAATGCAGTTTGCTTTTTGCTTTAATAACGAAATTAACGCCCTGGAATATTACCATAACTCCAGTTTCCTAGAGCACGGCGGTGCACCGGATAAGGCAGTACGTAACGCCTTTGTTTATGAAATTGACCAGTATTTAAAAAACAGTGGTAAATATAATAAAACCGAGGCAAAAATCGGTTTTCAGGACGTGGCAGACAGTTTGATTTTAGTTTCTAACTCCTTCTCCACCATGACGAGTTATGAAAACCAGACGAAAAAAGCCATTACCAACAAGTTTATCCAGGAAGCCATGACCGAAGTGCTCCGCCAGCAATTAGAGGTTTATTTTATCGAAAACAAACCGATGGCAGAGAAAATTGCCGACCAGGTGCTGATTAACAAACGTAGCCGTGAGTCTGCTGAGCGTGCCAGAGTGAATATTAAGAAAAAGCTCACCGGCACCATTGACATGACAAACCGCATCAACAAGTTTGTTGACTGTCGTACGAAAGATGTTTCTGTCCGCGAGCTCTACATCGTAGAGGGTGACTCGGCATTAGGGTCTTGTAAAATGAGCCGGAACGCTGAATTTCA
>JAFQWH010000006.1 GCA_017407515.1 Clostridia bacterium
CAGAGATACTTGAATAAAACATTTATAAAAAGTCGGTTCGGCTGAGATTTTCTCACCGTTTCGACTTTCTTTTTTTCTCTCCGGTCCCTGTTTATGTAGGATAAGGTTATCAAAATGGATTGAAACCGCAGAAAGCAGCCGGATTATGTAAAGTATACCATATTTCTTATTAAATAACAATGCACCTGCCCCGAAATATAACCTTTTTACTGTATCTTGTAGAAATTTAATTGTTTTTCTCAATATAATGTGTATTTTGCACAAAAAGCTATTGACAAAACTGCTGTTTTAGGATATATTTTATAATAGATAAGTTCAGTCGAAATTTATCATATTTTAACTTGGAGGGGTAAAAAAATGAAATTAGTTTATGGTGTCAAAGACAAACCGAAATTCGGGCAGTTGATTGTTTTTGCAATTCAGCAACTACTGTCCATCATGACTGCGACCTTGGTAGTTCCTGTTATTATTAACGGTGCGGTTCCGGATGCTAACATGAGTTCTGCTGCTGCATTACTGGGTGCCGGTTTGGGTACACTGGTGTATGTGGCTTTCACAAAAGCAAAATCTCCCGTTTTCTTAGGTTCTTCTTTTGCATTCATCAATTCTATGATTGCGGCATTCGCCGGCGGCGTTTCCATGTCTCTGGGCTTTTTAGGCTTGATTATCGGTGCCCTCTTTGCCGGTCTTGTGTATGTTGTAATTGCAATCATTGTTAAATTTGCCGGCGTTAACTGGCTAAACAAAATTATGCCGCCGGTTGTTATCGGTCCTACCGTTGCTATTATCGGTATGAGCCTTGCCGGTAACGCTGTTGGCGATTTATCTAAAAGTAGTATTGTAGGTGTTGCCACATCACCGCTGATTGCTGTTTTATGCGGTCTGGTAACCTTGTTTGTTACCATTCTCTGCTCCACCTACGGTAAAAAGACCTTAAAGCTGATTCCCTTTATTATCGGTATCTTAAGCGGCTATGCTGTTTCTGCTATCTTCACTGCCATTGGTTATGCAGCAAATATTGATGCTATCAAAGTGTTAAACGTTGCTCCTTTCTTAGATTTAGTAAAAGACGGCGTAACATTAAACACCTTCTTTGCAGTACCTGACTTCACCTTCCTGACAGCCTATAAAGGCCTTGGAGAAATCAATGCGGCATACATCAGCACCATTGCTGTTGCCTATATCCCCGTTGCTTTTGTTGTTTTTGCAGAGCACATTGCAGACCATAAAAACATTTCTTCTATTATTGGAACTGACCTTTTAGAAGAACCCGGTCTCCACAGAACCCTGTTGGGTGACGGTGTCGGCTCTATGGTTGGTGCTTTCTTCGGTGGCTGCCCCAACACTACCTACGGCGAATCTGTTGGCTGCGTGGCTATCACCAGAAACGCTTCTATCAGAACTATTATCACCGCTGCAATTTTAGCAATTTTTGTTGCATTTATTTCACCCTTTATTGCCTTTGTTAACACAATCCCCTCCTGCGTTATGGGTGGTGTTTGTATGGCTCTTTACGGTTTCATTGCTGTTTCCGGTCTTAAAATGGTTCAGCAGGTTGACTTAAACCAGAACAAAAACCTGTTTGTTGTATCCGTTATTTTGATTTCCGGTATCGGCGGTTTAACACTGACCTTCGGCAAGGTGACCATTACTTCAATTGCCTGTGCCTTGATTTTAGGTATCATCACAAACCTGATTGTTTCAAAAGCGAAAACAGAATAGGAGAAAATTATGAGTAACGTTGTTGTATTTGATCATCCTTTAATTCAGCATAAAACCACTATTTTAAGGCAGACCACCACAACCAACAAAGAGTTTCGCGAGTTGGTAGAAGAAATCACCATGCTTATGTGTTTTGAAGCTCTTCGTGACCTGCCCTTAGAAGAGGTTGAAATTGAAACACCTATAAAGAAAACAACTCAGAAAATGATTAAGGGTAAGAAAATGGCTGTTGTGCCTATTCTTCGTGCCGGTCTTGGCATGGTAAACGGTATGCTTAACCTAGTGCCGTCTGCAAAGGTTGGTCATATCGGTATGTACCGTGACGAAGTAACGATGCAGCCTCACGAATATTATTGCAAATTGCCGGCTGATATTGATAAGCGTTTAATCGTAGTTGTCGACCCTATGCTGGCAACCGGCGGTTCAGCCATTGACGCTATCAACCAGATTAAATCTTACGGCGGCAAACAGATTAAATTCTTATGTCTTATTGCAGCTCCCGAAGGTATTAAAGCCTTGTCGGAAGCTCACCCCGACATTACAATTTACTGTGCTAACGTAGACGAATGCTTAAACGAAAACTGTTACATTGTCCCCGGTTTGGGCGACGCAGGCGACAGAATCTTCGGTACAAAATAAAAATTATAATGTAAAGCCGGTAGCTCCCAAAAACGGGAACTACCGGCTTTTCTTTTACTCATAGTCTCTTGATATTGCCGCCTGCTTATGATATACTTATAACAGGCTAATTAAAGGAGAATCCCCAATATGCGAATGAGACGGAAAAAGCATTTAAAAGAAAGAATGGAGTTTTGCTCCGATTTAATTATAACCGATATTAAAGACCTAGACGGTGATATAAAGGCCATCTTTAAAGACGATAAACCCCTGCGTATGGAAATTGGTTGTGGCAAAGGCGGCTTTATCTTAGAAACCGCTAAAAGGAATCCGGAGACTAACTTCCTTGCCGTTGAGAAAAACTCAAACGTGTTAATTTTAGCAGCTGAAAAGGTGAAAAATGCCGGTCTTACCAATGTAAAGTTCCTGCGTGGTGATGCGGCCCTGCTCCGGGATATTGAAACCGAGAGTAAATGCGAAATAATTTATATAAACTTTTGCGACCCCTGGCATAAAAACAGTTATCGCCGCCGTCGGCTGACCCATGCACAACACCTTGCATTATGGGAAAAACTACTCTGTAAGCATGGAGAAATTCACTTTAAGACAGATAACAAAAACCTGTTTGAATTTTCCTTGAATTCCTTTTCAGATTACGATATGAAACTTAAAAACATAACCTTTGACCTACACAACTCAACGTTTGAGGGAAACGTTATGACAGAATATGAAAAGCTGTTTTCAGAGCAAGGACAACCCATTTATCGTTGTGAGGCAAGTTACAGATCAAAACAGGAGGACTGACGTATGAATAAAAGCAAAGAAGAAATTGCAAGAAACTACCACAAGGAAGGCTGCAACTGTGCACAGGCTGTTTTGCTTGCTTTTGCAGAGGATTTCGATTTATCTTTAGAAGATGCTGCCAAAATTGCTCTGCCCTTTGGCGGTGGCATGGCACGGGGTGAAACCTGCGGTGCTCTGACCGGTGCGTTAATGGTGTTAGGGCTGACAGAATCCGGCTCCGTTCCTCCGACACCTGAAGACAAAGTGAAAAACCGCGAAAAAACCAAAAAACTGGCAGAAACTTTTGAAGAAAAATATAAAACCACTCTATGCCGAGAAATTTTAGCAACACCCGAGGGAAAAGGCAAGGCCTTGTGTAACGACTTGGTGGGATATATGGCATCCCAGCTTGAAAATTTGCTAAATAAATAAAAAAAAAGAAC
>JAFQWH010000081.1 GCA_017407515.1 Clostridia bacterium
CACATCCTCCGGCACGCGAACGCCGCGACATTGCAGAGCCTTCATAAAACCGATGGCAATATAATCGTAAGCCGCAATGACAGCGGTGGGAAGAGAGTCTGTGGCAAGCATTTCTTCTGCCAGCTTGGCACCGGCTTCCTCAAAACGTTTGTTGCTGACCTTGATATAATCAGGATTTATCACTGCGCCGGCTTTTGCCATCGCAGAATGAAAATGCTCAAGTTTTGTCTTTGTCAGGTTTTCTCCGATGAACCCGATTTTGACGTGCCCCAGATTCCTCAGCTTAACAATGGCTTCGTCCATTGCAGATTGTATATTGGTATAAATGCTGTTGACATTTTTGATTTTTTGATCAATGCCCAAAGCTACGGCAGGGAGGAGGAAAGGGTTCTGAATTTTGCCGGCACTGCCTACGATAATCACGCCGTCTGCCTTGCAGTACTCGGCATAATAGCGGAACAGCTCGGCGGTTTTTTTCTCGGAAAAGTTACTGACGGAGCTCAGCATAATGCCGCCCCGCTTTGTGATTTCCCGGTCAAGGTCCAAAAGAATGTGATAGTAGTGGTCGCTGTTTACCTCGGGCACAATGACGGCAACCACCTTTTTGTCAAACTTATTTTTGTTATAGCGGTCAAAGCAGCCGTTTTCCCTGGCAATTTCGAAAATTCGTTCTTTGGTTTTCTGGCTGACCTCCCGGCTTCCTGAAAATGCTTTGGAAACAGTGGAAACAGAAACGCCGGCAAGTTCGGCAATCGCCTTTAAATTCATACAATCACCCCAAACTTTCTCTTACAGTATACCACAGATCATTCCATTTTGAAAGTAGGAAATCACGAAAAATTTTCGTGAAAAAACATCTTGTTTCTGTTTTGCCTTTGTGGTAGAGTGAATGAGTAATTCTGATTAGGAGATGTTTTTGATGGAAGAAATCAAGCAAAACCGTGAAATCTTTGAATCCAAAGATTACAAGCGCTCCCGTGCGGTTTATGTGGCACAGAGCACTTTTGAGTATTTTGTTTCTCTTTTGGTTACGGATGCATTTTTGGCGAAACTACTAACCAATATGGGTATTTCCGATTCGGTCATCGGTATTGTTTCTTCCTTAATTTCCCTTGCCTTTTTGTTTCAGCTTCTTTCTATTTTTGTGGCATCCAAATTCAAAAACACCAAGAAATCCATTGTCCTTTTTAAGCTACTGAGCAATTTTTTGTTCTTTGGTTTGTATCTGATTCCCTTTACACCTCTTCCTGTTGCGGTGAAAACCGTTCTGGTCTTTGTCTGTGTGCTCCTTGCTTATATGGCAAACTACCTGATTACCTCTATCTTATTTAAATGGGCAAATTCCTATGTAGACCCCTACAAGCGGGGCGAGTATTCCGCCAGGCGCGAAATGGTTTCTCTTTTAACCGGAATTGGTTTTACCCTGCTGATTGGTTGTGTGGTAGACAAGTATGAAGCCCTGGGCAATATCCGAGGCGGCTTCATCTTCATTTCTGCTGCTATACTGGTTCTGAGTGTTTGCGAAATTGTCAGCCTGCTGTGCGTCAAAAATGAGCCCAAAAAGACGGAAAAGGAACGGCATTTGCCCCTGGGCGACATCCTAAAAAACACCTTGGGAAACCGCAATTTCTTAAACATTGTTATGGTTATGGTGCTGTGGAATGTGGCACGGTATACGACTATTGGCTTTATGGGCACCTTTAAGACCAACGACCTGCTTCTCAGCGTTGGTGCGGTCCAGCTCATTAATATGGTGGCAAGTCTGGGCAGATTTTCCATTTCCATTCCCTTTGGCAGGTACTCTGACAAGCACTCCTTTGCCAAGGGTATGAAGCTTGCCTTCATCATTGTGGCAGGCTCCTTTGCCGTAAATATTTTCACCAACAACAGCACCTGGTGGTTGGTTGTGATTCACTCCCTTTTGTATCATCTAAGCTTTGCCGGCATCAATCAAAATAGCTTTAATATTACATACAGCTATGTCAAATCCGAGTACTATATCTACGCCATGGCAATCCAGAACTGCATCGGCGGTGTTGCCGGCTTTCTGGCGTCCATTCTGGGCAGTCGCATTCTGAGCTTTGTGCAGGCGCAGGGCAATGTCTTTTTGGGCATCCCAATGTACGGTCAACAGCTTTTGAGCGCCATTTCCCTGGTGATTTTGATTGTTAACA
>JAFQWH010000082.1 GCA_017407515.1 Clostridia bacterium
AATTCGTTCGGCGTATTCCGCCGCCTGACTGCCAAAGGAATACACAAGGGTTTCCGTACCTCTCGCTACTCCATTATATGCATTGCAATGAATACTGATAAAAAGATGCATTCCCAATCGGTTTGCCATATTAACTCTTGTGTTCAGTGAATCAGAAAGAGAAGAACCAAGGTTATCCGTCAATTTTTCACGGCTCATTTTGACCTCATGACCTGCCGAAATTAGCAAATCTTTTAATCGTTCCGCTATGTAAAATGTCACGTCCTGCTCTCGAAGACCATACCCCTCAGCACCTGTATCGCTACCTGAGAAATTGTGTCCCGCGTCAACGAATATCTTCATTCACAATCCCCTCCCTCGCCTGTTCTTCCATAATCTTTTTATACTCAGCCTCGGTAATCTCACGCCAAGCACTTTGGTCGCCGTCCACCGCCAAAAAGACCTCTTTTCCATAGTTTTCACCATCGGTAAGCATCATGCCCTCCGATGCTGTGAGTTTAATTCTTGTAATGGTTTCTGTCTGCATAATTCTCCCTCCTTTACACGAGCGTAATCGTCCAGTTTGGCTTGGTCGCAACTAAATTCAGCCATTCTTCACTGTCTGTCGAACCAAACGCCGTTGTTACTCTTGATTTATTAAGTGTAAGTGTTTTTCCGGTAACAGTAGATGATAACACGCCAACAACACTTTGAATTGTACTTTTGTTGGTTGGTGTAGTTGACAAATTGAGATTTGATGCCAAAACACCCTCAAAGGTTATGCTACTTGCATAGCAATTTTGAAAAGTATTGCTGGAAAAAACGGTGTTTTCATTAACAATTATTTTTTCAATCGTTTTCAACCAATAAGTGTTAAAGAATGTGCCTTCAACAGATGTTGCACTTGATAAATCAACAGTTCCAATTCGACGGATTACTGCATTTTGAAAACAATACGCTAAAGAAGTTGCTTTGCTGAAATCAAGGATAACGCCAAGACTTTCCAAAACGCCCTGTAAATCAACACTAATATCATGAGAATTAGCGAACCAATAAAACATATATTGTGCATAAATAGGCTGTAAATTGTATTTTGGTTTAAAAGTATCATTATCCCAGCCATCATATGAAAAACCATATCTATAGTTTGTTCTGGTTCCGTTCTTTTGGTATGCATCCCAAAATGCATCATATTCCGCCTGCTTGCCCTCGTTATACCCGTTGCCATAACCTTCCCAATAGCCAACGTCCTTCGCATCAGCATACACCGCATCACAAGCCGACTCCACTCCTTCTGCCATGTCTGATGCCTTGTATGTGTTATCCGTGCCCGTTTTTGCCCGTATCGCCCTGGCAATTGCCTTATAATACTTATCGTCTGTTACAACAAGTGCCATCAGTAGCTCACCTCATCTCCGTCAGGCAGTGCCGCCAGTACCGCTTGTACCATCTCCGTCTTCTCTGCCTCCGTAAAATAGTCCTCACCTTTTACCGGCGTATACCCGGGTAGTCCCTGAGGAATCCCAAGACGAAGGACAATTCTCTCTCCGTCATCTACCTTTTCCGCCGTTGCCATACTGCCGCTATCCAGCATCTCCGCCACAACGCCCATGTTGGCAAGCTTTTCTGCCTCTATGGTTGCCTTTTCTGCTTTAGCTGCTTGAGTCATGAGTGCTGATAAAATCGGAGTGGTATTGGCAGGCGTAAGTTCTCCGTCGCCATACCCCTTACGGACGTGAAAAGTCAGTTCCTTTGCAGTAATATATCCTCCGTTTTCCGTTAAAAGGGCAATTTCCATTTTCATTGTCCCGGAAACTGCATATAGGTTCGTTTTAACGTCGTAAAAGGCCACTCCCTCTTCGTTTATTTCGCCTTTGTCAACAATCACAACCCCATCGGCACGTTTGGCCTTAACGGTCAAAGAACAACCACTGACATCAAAAGGTCTTCCCCCGGAAAAAAACTTGAAAACAAGACGATACGCTTTAACGTCCCCTGTTGTAAATTCCATTTCTGTATCAAGTAATCTTTCGGATTGCAGTTCAATACGAATGTTATATTCTACCACAGTCATCCCTCCTAACAAACTGTAAGTGTAAGCTTTTGCGAGCTTGGCAAGGTATAGCCGTCAGATATACTGCTTCCCAGACTTTGCCTGTACACACGCAACAGGTTATCACTTTCTAGTGTAAACCGCAGCATAACTCTAAAATGATTTCCTGTGTTACTCGCAAATGCCGTTTGCAGAGTTCCCTCATGTTCGCTGCTGCTGACAACACCCCATAAAAATGTAGATACTGTTTCCGGTGTCGTTCCCTGAACGCCAAAGCTTTTCCCCGTTTCAAGGTCAACGTAGCCGCAAAAGAAATTATGTCTGTTCCCGGTCTCCGACTCTGTTTCAGCACTGACAATTACACGACGACAGCCAATATGTTCCAAAGGAATTTCGTGAATCAACACTTCCTCAGAAACCTGGTTATCAAAAGGAACCGTAACAGAATACGTTTCATGATGGTTGAGTCCCAAAAAGCTGTTTTTCATAACGGCACAATCTGCACGTCCGAAAACCGTTCCTTGTTCTGTAATTTCTCCCAAAACTACAAAATCGTCACCTGTCGGTTCTGTTTCCGTGCATTTAGGTACCACAAGACCCAAAGCCGTATCCTGATAAAACCAAACATAATGATGAACCCCTAAAGCAAAGGGCAGCAAAATCCCTTCAGCATCAATTTCCACACGTTTTCCGTCACTCATAAACAGTACTCCTGTGCCAATCAACACCTGACTGTCAGCCACAGAAAGCCCACACCCAACAGAAACGCCCTTTTGTACCAGGCTCTCCGTAATACGGTTTAAGGCATCAACACCGTAAACCGTTCCATTCTGAAAATCCGGTGATACCCCACCCAGACTTTCAGAAACCGCATTAAGGCCCTCTGCCGTAATATTCTGATTATCCAAAAAATTTACCTGATAACTCAATATTGTCCCTCCTCTGCAAAAATTGGTTGCTCGCCAACATCATTTGCCTCATACCAAAGATTTACGCCGGTAATTTTTCGAACTGCATTGTAGGAAAACATTCCTTTACGAATTTTCTGCATCACGAAATCCCCCAGCTGATAATCCTTGCCAAAAGCCAATCCTCTTGTTTTTAAAATGATCTGTTTCTTCCCCCGCATCTTAGCCAAAAGTTGTCTGGCGTCCTGCTCGTTGTCTGCATCAAGGGGTGTTTCCCAAGCATAAATACCTAAGCGTTCAGGAGCAATTCTAACATGAAAATTCTCCAAATTGCTTGCTTTTTCCCACTTCCCGGACGCACTTTTACACACAATATAATCTCCGTCTGCAAAATCAATTCCAAACCGTCTATAGGTTGTGCTTCTGCTCAGCGTAACTTTGTATCCCTTTGCAAAGTTTTCCGGCAGGTCCTCTTCAAGCACGGGATAATTTGTGTAAATATCCCACTCCCCCATATCGGTAATTTCCTGTTCAAAATATCCGCCCTCAAAAGTATTTTGTATATCTTCCAGATACTCTGAATCATATGCATTTCTGTTATCTTCCGACAAAGCAGTTGTCAGAGTTTTTCCCTTTGTCAGTTTAAAAACCCACTGTTTTAAATGCACATCAAAGACAACCTGATGACCGCCACCGTCCTGTTCCATACAGTTCTTTACCAAGTCAAACAGGGAGGAAATCTTTCTGTTTTGCAGAAAAACCTCTCCGAAATTTGCAGCTTCGCCGGATTCAAACAGAAAGTTTGTAACACCTTTCATGCCTTTTGTAACCAAATACTGACAAACGCTTTGGGCATCTTTTGCCGGAATATCTCCCCGAGCTGCTAAGGTAGTAGTATCAAAGTAATCACAAAGGCAGAACCTCGTTAAAATCCAGTTACAGGACCGGCCGTATAAAACCGATTCACTATCTATCTTCCGACCGGTAATAATAGCTTGTTTATTACCCTGTATTGCCACCAGATACCGGTTTTCAACTGCAATTTTCGTCAAGGGACTTTCCAAGGAAAAATGCATTTCAAAAGTGCCTATTTCGTTGTCATACAGTTTCCAGTAACAAGCTGAAATGTTATGTTCTATATGTAAAAGATTAAATTCAAAATCGTAAATTCTCACATCTTCCATCACACCACCGCCTCAACATACTGATTGTCGTAGTGCATCGTCACAACCACGTCTTTATCAATACCGAAATTTACAATTTCAACATCATTCTCCCCGGGTTGTAAACAAAAATCACTCAAAAAGCTGTCAGAGGAAAGGGTTGAAGTAATATCCTGAGCCCCGTTTTTTAAAACGCTGCGGCCGGGAATATCCAAAGTGACCCTTTCGCCGGGATTCCCGTCATATAATAGCCGTATTTTCTGCCCTGTGCTATGATTTGTAAGCATAATGCCAATTTCCTCTGAATGAACCGATATGTCAGTCTCCCCTTTCATGTAAGAAATCGTCACGACCGGTTCTGAAGCAACACTCCCACTGTTACAAATCAGCATACGGTTGACTCTTGCCGTAAATACGCAAGGTAATTGAAAACTTTCGCTTATTAAATTTGTTCTTTTAAAAAGTACCGCTTCCTGGGTGTGTACATCCGTAAAATAAGGACTGTCACATGTAAATTGTAAAATAAGCGAAACAATATTGCTCCCGTGTTTTTCCGGCTCAGACACCTCCGTGCAACGGCACGGAATCCTTCGATGTAAACTTCCTGAAAGCACCGTCAAAACACCCGGCTGATACAAGCCCTCTATAATTCTTTGAAGATACGCTCTACACCCATGCAAACAGGAAACATCAACAGAAAGCGTAATCACCCGTGCCAAATCTCTTGAAGAAACCAACTCTTGTCCGGGTCGGTTAACATAACTCGCCAGCTTGCACTCCTGCTTCGGCAACCCAAGACCACTAACCGCCTTTACAATAACAGCATTGTTTCTAAGCGAATGGCTGCTGCCCTTAAAATGAATTGTGCCTGACGGATTTTCAAAATAAAGTTCCATTTTCATTCTCCCCTCAGTTTCAGAATATCAGCATGGCTCTTAGCACTTCTAAGCTGCTCAGCAACTGTTTCACCGGCACTGTTTAAAACATAAGTAACAGAATAGGCTGTTTCCCGTCCTCCGTCCGGCTCCACCACAAACTCCGGATTGTATGTCCCGCTGCTTGCCACCGTGCTAACGCTGAGAACCGCTTCCTGTAACTCTGCCTTTAAATCCTTCATTTTCTTTAAAAACCCACTGCCAAAGGATTTTGCAGAAAGCTCACCCTCAATAAAAAATTCTGCTGGAATCGTTCCATACCACTCAGACAGTTCTTGTTCAATTTCCGTCAGAATCCTTTGTGTTTCTGCCGCAAAACTGTTTTGAGCCGTTTGACTGGAAAGAGTGTTAATAGCCTCCCAATCCTGAAAATACTCTGTCCTTTCTGCGGTTCCCATGGCAAGGAGTGCTTCTTGAAAACGAATGGCATCCTCTATAGAAAGATTGCGAATTTCCGCAAACATAGAAGATGGAATTTCTTCCATGGATTGCACCGTTTCCAGCAATCCGGCGTATGTTTCCAGAGTATTTTTTGTTTCTTCAAGATCTAAAATAAGCTTTTCAAAATAAATTGGTTTGCCGCTGGGATCAACATTGCGAAAAATAACCTTTTCAACATCATATAACTCTCCATAATCGAGCATCTTGCTTTCCATTTTCCGCCGCGACTGTTCCAATTCTGAAAGACTGTCCGAAGCACGCCGTGCAATCTGATCAAATTCGTAAATAACTTTTTCTTTTTGTACTCGAACCTGGTTTTCAAGTGCTTGTAAATGCTCCGTAAACGCCGTAAAGTATTCCCGGTTTCCCTCTTCCTGCAAACGTAACCGTTCACTTTGTCCCCGTGCCTCTGTTTCTGACTGTATCTCTGTATGTGCAGACAGTTTTTCCTCTCTTTGTCTGTACTGCTCCGCCATGGCTTCATTTTCCAGTTGTTTTAGTCGCTCCTTGGTTTTCAGATACATTGTCTGACTGTCTAAAAGCCTCTGATGTAGTAAATCCGCGGCCTTTTTCGCATCCTCAGCACTCTCTTTTATGCCCTCTCCCAGACTCGCTCCTATAATATTTCCAATGGTTTTATAGTTTTCTTTAATGCCCCGTTCCGTTTCTTTCTGCTTTTCCATGCTCTCCCTCCAAACTGTTAAAATAATCCTGCCAAAGCTGTAGAAACCGCTGCTTCCTTTTCCTCTTCCGTCCGATAATCCTTAAGCCTGTATAAAGATTTCATTTTTGCATAAAACTGCCGCTTTCCTTTATTTTTTAAAGAGGATAAGTCCATCATGCGGTATCCCAAAACCCGACCAAAAAGCGTTTCCTCTCCCAGTCCGGAAAGCAAGGCACGGAATTGATACCAGTGAAGCTCAGCTGTCGTAAGGTCAATACCATATTGCTGATAAAACCCTGCATAAATCAGGGCAGCATCCTGACAGAAGCTATAAACCGGCTTTAATCTGTTAGTATGCAGGTTCTTTTCGTCCCCTGTCTCCTGCCCCGTATAAAAGCAGGTCATACCGGCAACCGCCGCCTCCAACGTGTCAGGCAAAACAGGATAGCAAAGCTTCAGCATGGCAGGAATCTTAGCTAAAAAGTCCCCCTCCTGCTCAAACAAAATTCTCTCCACCTCAATCCAGACTCTGAAATCTGTATAAATTTGAACTGTTTTGCCACAACAGTCAACTGTCTCCGGTAAACTACCCAGTAATAACCCTGATAACACAATAAGCCTCCTAGTTAATAGGGCTGCAGCTATGCCACAGCCCCATTTTTTTACATTTCCACAAAAGTACAGGTTCCCCAATCGTCCGTACTGCTTGCCTGTCCGAAAACTTTTTCGCCTTTAACCTTCATGGTGCCGCTGTAATTATATGCCTCCATAGAAGAAGCCTCAGCGTCAAAAATAACAGTGAAATCACGCTTAACCGCAGGACACTGACCGTTTTCGTCAATCTGAGATAAGTCCACCATTAAAATGGTTCTTACCGCCGCATCTCCCACAAGTTCGCTTTCAGCCAAATCAATCAAATCCTGATGTACAAGATCTTCTTTGAATTGGTCAAAGGCAAAGGAAATGCTGGGACTGTACCCCACAACGTCAGACTGTTCAAATTCTTCATCAACGTACTGACGGCTGTATTCCTTGGAATTTTTCTTAATTGCAATTTCGCTGAACCCTCTCATGCGATGATAGGTAATGTCTCCATCACCGTTTGCCACGCCAAAAAAAGTCAGCTTATCACTTCTTTTAACAATTCTGTTCATACTTCACTCCCCTTTTCTGCATAATAAATCATTCTGCATTCCATGCAGTACTGAAGGCTGCCAAACTTTCTGTCAGAAACAGTTCCGGTTTTCAGAATCTCAAACCTTTGTGCCGTCTTTCCCTTGTCTAAAACCGGCATCTTCGTTGTTTGTTCAATCCAACCTGCAATTTTTTCATAGAGGTCAGCCGGTGCCGTTTCCCCCGGTGCATGATGATTCACGCGATACAAAATCCGAAAAACAAACTGCCGCAAACTTCCTCCATCGGCATATAGCTCAATAACAGGGTTTGTCGCAACCGTTTCTATACCAAAACACCCATCTTCATCGCCCAGAAAGTCCGCCGTCAGCAAAACGCCATCTAAAAAAGGACAGGTTTTTAAAAAATCGATTACTGTTTGTAACATGATTCCCCTCCTAACGTCTGCCAATCACTTTCAGGTGTGAAAGTCCGCTACCTTGCCTTCTGTTGTCTCTCAGTTCCGTAACCGTGTACCAGTGCTGTCCTCCGTCAGGACTGATGCCATCGCCACAAGCAATTGATATTTCTGCCTCACCGGGAATCCGCACAATCAACTGACCGCCTTTTGAAAACCCGTCGCCATCAACAGAAATAGCATCTGTAACGGTGCATAAAACGCCACAAATCTCATACTGTTCTAAAACTTCACAACTGCCGGTATATCTTCTTACGGTAACACAGTCCTGCATAATCATAGCCGCCGCCCCCTGAAAAGGACACCGTCACCGCCCAGGTATTGCCTGATAATCTGACGCATTTCACAGCTTTCATAATCGTCGGCATAAGAAACATCGTAACCGTCTAAGCACTCCCGACTGATGCCTGAACGTCTATCCTCATCATAAATCCGATCACAAAGGTCGCACAAAAGTCTCTTTAATTTGTCTTCGTCTGAAACACTTTCCCCTGTCCGGATCATGCTGTCAACTAAAACCCCTGCACGGTATGCATACTGTTCAAAAACCTCCTGAGGCACCTTCACACCTCCGTAAGTTTCATTGTAAAATTCATACTCTACAACTACCAAAACGATTCCTCCTTACCTCCCCGGGGCAATCGCCCCGGGGTAATATGCGGCAGATTAACCGTTTGTTACGAGTTTTGCCATAGGAATTGCTTTCGGATCAAAAGCAACAGACCAGTTAGAAGCCGCACCCAGCTGTTCGTCGGTGGGACTGTTTGTCCAGCCGGAAGAAGGTGCTGTAAAGGAGAAGCCGTTGGGATGAATGGTTTCTCTGATTCTGGTGTAAAGTGTATCCTGACCGCCGTTTTTCGCCGGATCGCGATATACCTCAGCCGGCACTTCAACTCTGCCCTTAGCTGTGCGGATAGCACCCTCACCCAGTAAGTAAGTGGTGTATTTCTGTAAGCCGCTGTCAGAATCGGTTTCTACAGGCACACCGTCATCAATAATAACGGTATAACCGTTAACAGAAGCCAGTGCTGTCGGTCTCTGAATACCGTTTACATCGGTGTATTTCCAGAATTCCAGCAGTTGCTGATTCTCTAAAGCTTTTGCAACGTTAGAGTGCATAATAGCAAGAGAAAACAGGTTTTTGTTGTCTCCCATAGCCTGAGTTGCCAGATTGTTTAAATCAGTGGCACCAATGATGTAAGGAGCATCAGAAGCAGAAGATAAATCCACAATGTGGTTTTCTTTCCACTTCTTTGCATTGCCTGAAGCACCGGTAATACCAAACACAGCGTTTAAAACAGCCAGCAGTGCTTTCTGTCTCTGCTTTGCCCAGTATTTACCGATGGTTGCAGCAATATGACCCATAGGGTCAGAACCGGAAAGTTCAGCTGCAAAGTTTCTGGCCGTAAAGCCCTTACCGCGACCGTAAACTACACCGGTCTGACTGCCACCGGTGGGTTCTGCCGCAGAAATATCAGTAGCACCGTCATAGTTGTCCGGTTCACCCTCTAAAACGCTGTAAAAGGGAACGGTGTATAAAGAGCCGTCTGACTGAATTCTGGATGCAATCAGATTATCTTCCACCAAAGCACCGCAATCAATCATAGCTGCCTTGGTCGGGTCGGGAGCGGCTTCCCAGCTCTGAATAAAGACCTCCTGGTCAAAGGGAAAATTTAAATATGTTGCCATAAGTTTTTACCTCCTGAATTTTTAGTAAGTGTTTGATAGAGTTCCGGCTGTTCTTTTTTCAACTTCAGCCGTTCCATGTAGCCCAGTTTCTGAAAATCTTCCTGGGAAAGTTCAGAGCCGAAAGCAGACGGACGAATAAACTGAGGATTTGCCTCCCCTGCTTCAAACAAATAACTGTTTTCCTGCATAATTTTTTCCAGCTGCTCATCAAGGCCTGACAGCTTGCCGTCTACAAATGCGACTCCATCCATGTTGAGTAACGCCCGAACAGCAATCAGGTTTTTAGCCTTTGCCTGCGTTAAAACGTTATCAACCGCATGAGAAAGGCGAATCTCATTTTCTCTTTCCTTTGCCGCTGCAATCTCATGCTCATATTTTTCTTTTAAACCGGAAAGCTCCTCTAAAAGAAAATTCTTTTCTTCCTCCGCTTCCCGTAATCCGGCAGCGGCAGTCTCCTGCTCTGCCAGCTTTTCACGAAGCATTTTAAGCTCCTCGCCTCGCTGATTAAAGTCAGCCTTGGGAACAAATTTCTTTCCCAATTCCTCCTTAAACTTTGCCAGGCTTTCTTCCGTTACGACGTCGCCGTAAAGCTGTTGTAAAATGTCCTGCATAGGTCTCCTTTCCTTGCGTCATCCTTTTATGGTAGCCAGTCCTACCCAACGCCGTCTATTTCTATTCCGCCGAACCCAGGCGGTTATTGTTTTCAGCATGGCGGAATGCTGAACGAGAACCTGTTTAACGTCTGTGTTCCAAAGACAAGATAAACCCGGTTTTTGCTAAACCTGTATCTCTTCTTTACCTGAACTGCTGGGCAAATTTGCCTTAGCCTGCTCCTCTGTTTCACCCAGATACCAGCTTCTGAATTCCCAGGGATTCAAAATCCCCTGACGCACCAGTCTTTCCCTTTCTTCAAATTGTGCGGTTCTGTCTACTGTGGTACTGTCATCAAATTCAAAAATAACCTCATGCTTACCTGCCGGCAAGAGTGAAAAAACCGTCGCAAAAAGATCTAACCCTTCAACCAGCTGTCCCAGGGCCAACTGCATGGACTTTTGAATATCCGTCACCGTAGCATATGACCGTTGCCGGAGTAGTTTCAGCTCCGTTGCCGTTCTGGCACTGTGAGTCACGCTTGAAACAGTACCTCTTGCCAAAGCACAAACGTCCTCAATGCGAATCAGCATTTCGTTAAGGCCGTCAAGATACGATTTATCTCTGAGCACAGGTGCAAAAACGCTGTATAAATCACTACCCCCGGCATCAACATCTAAAGCACGGAACAACCTGTGATTTAACGTCGGCATCTTCATATCGCCGTTTTCCAAAAGCAAGGCATCAACGCTTGCATCAACCGCAAGCTCACCGCCCTCATATTCCCAAAGCAAACGGGAAAACTGCTTGTCTGCCTCACGGATTAAGTCCACACTACGAGAAAAAACTGATACTCCCAATGGCGAAACCGGGTCAACCGTATTGGCCATAGGCATTTTTAAATAGGAAAACAGCGGTTTCGTAGCACCGGCAATGGTCACAGATTCTGCAAGATTCGCCCATTCCGGAACTTCTGATAATGCAATAGCCTTTCCCAGGCCTAAAAAGCCACCGCCACAAAAAGCGTGATTATTCACCGTAACGCCACGATCGTCTAAAATATGTTCCTCTAAACGGGTATAATACCGTCCCTCCCGCTTCATGCGTTCCGCAAACACCGCCGATGTAATGCGTCCCCGGCTGTCCGTTGCCAGTGGGAAAAACCGTTCTGCCCGAACATATTCCACCGCCAGTCGGTTTTTATCTAAATAAGGCTTAAAAACCAACCCTCCGGCAGCACAGGCAACCTCAAGCCAACGTCTTGTGTCAAAGATAACCTCCTGATACACCCTGTCAATGGCATCAGCACGTTCGCTGCCGGTCACTTTAGACTGAAAGTCCAAGCTGGCCTGACAGGCAAGCTCTCCTGCAATGGCAGATGCTAAATTCATGCTTTTAACATCTTCGCTTTTCCAGGGTGCCTGATCTCGATACAGTTTATCCCATAAGGTCATAGCTGAACTCATCTCCGGTGAAATTAGAACCTCTTTCCCCAGAGCATTTTCAATACTTTTAATCAATAACAGATTTCCTGCTGCCAGTCCTGTCATTTTCCTCTCCTCCTCCATATATCCTCTAAGGCATACCGAACCGCATCAATGGAATGATTATTAAGGTCCGGATATCCGCTTACAACTTCGCCTGCCTCCGTTGTCTCAAATTCATATTCTAAAAATTCTTTTGAAGCATAAGGGCACCGTTTCGGGTCAATGACAATCTCAGATAAGGAAGAAAGCCACTTCATGGAATATTCAACGCTGCCCGGCCCCTTTTTCGCTCGCCGAACCGAAAACCCCATCTCACGAAGGTCTGCTATCGACTTTGGTCCCTCACCGCCGGAATCAGCAATAATCTTGTCCCGTTGTCCTATGCCGTGTTCTTTTAAAAGCTCTCCAATTTCTCTGTTTGGGAGCTTATTGCCGCTGATTTCATCAAAGATAACCAGCTTTTTCTCCGCCGGCAAATAACTCATGCGGTGAAACCGAAACGGGTCAGGATACCAGCCCCAGTCAATGCCGTTATATACCCGGTCAAACCCTGCAATTTCTGTTTCAGACACAGAACGCAGATGCAAATTGGTAAACACGCACCCTCCCTCACCGTTGGCAATCCCGCAATATTCGTGCTCATATGCCGCAGGATTCACCTCTTTTAAATGCTCCGCTTCCTCTAAGAAAACTTTTCCCAGCCACTCCGGCGGCACTTCCAAATAGGTGCTCCGCTTTACCAACCTTGACTCCTTCGGCACCTGAACGTATTGATTTGCCCAGCTTCCGGCAGTCTTCGGCGGATTAAAAGACTTGAAGATGTAGGCTGTATCGCCGCCACGAATCACCGACTGTTCAATACTTCTGATTTCTTCCTCGCCACAAAACTGGTCAAGCTCCTCAAACCATAAAAT
>JAFQWH010000083.1 GCA_017407515.1 Clostridia bacterium
ATTCCAAAATCGAGGGGTCTGCCGCTGCTCCTACCGCCGGATTGCACTTTGATAAAGACTTGCTTGCACAACTGGAACAAATGGGCGTTCACATCGCCTATGTAACTCTCCATGTTGGCTTGGGAACATTCCGGCCAGTTAAAGCAGAAACCGTTGAAGAACACACGATGCATTCTGAGTATTACAGTGTAACAGAAGAAACTGCCGCAGTTATCAACAATGCAAAGAAAAATGGCGGACGGATTATCTGCGTTGGCACAACTGCAACCCGAGTTGTTGAAACCCTGGCTGATTCTGACGGCGTTATGCACGCCGGAAGCGGTGAAACAAGTATCTTCATCTACCCCGGTTATACCTTTAAATTAACTGATTCGCTGATTACAAACTTCCACTTGCCCAAGTCAACACTTGTTATGCTGGTGAGTGCCTTAGCCGGCAGAGAAAACATTCTGGCGGCTTATGAGGAAGCTGTAAAAGAACGCTACCGTTTCTTCAGTTTCGGTGATGCTATGTTTATAAAATAAAAATTCAAGTATAAAAAAACAGCAGGAAAAATTTCCTGCTGTTTTTTTATTATTTATATAGGTAAAACCCGTTTCCTTTAATGCGTTGCGACTCAGAAAAAACAATAAACGCTTCTTCATCAATTGCAAGAATTTTCTTCTGAAACTTTTCCGATTCGCTCTCTTTTAATGCACAGAAAAGCATCTTTTTCTGGTCTTTTGTATAAGCCCCGACAACATCAATCACTGTAACGCCTCTGGGTGAGCTTGAAACCAGAAGTTCGGAAATTTCGTCGCCCTTTTCCGTAATAACAAAGGCTATACGGGAAATGTTAAGTTGACTGATAACCATGTCAATGGTCGTACTGGAAATAAACAAAGAGATAATACCAAACAACGTAAGCTCAATGTTTTTAAAGATAATTAAGGAAATAATAATGATAATTCCATCAACAAACAAGAGCAGTTTACCAATAGGAACTGTCGGGAATTTATACTGAATCAGTCTGCCCAAAATATCCGTACCGCCGGTTGAAGCTCCTGCGGCAAAGCCCAGACCAATACCAAAACCATATAAAACACCACCGAAAACGGTTGCCAGAATTATATTCTCCGTATAAAGAGGTATATAGGAAAAAACTTGAACAAACACAGAAATCAGCGTAGCTCCCAGAAGGGTTTTCACCGTAAAACTAACACCTAAAATTCGAATACCAATTAACAGAAAGATTAAGTTAATCACCAAAAAGCTAACACCCGGTGGAATCGACAAAGCGTGATACAAGATAGTTGAAAGACCGGAAACACCACCGCCGACGACTTTGTTAGGTGTTAAGAAAACACCGATACCGAAACCGGTTATCATAGTGCCTACAATCGTCAATAAAACAGATTTTAATTTACTCATTTTTGCCTCCATAGCAAAATAATATCATAATAAAATCCGAGAACTTTCGTTCTCGGATTTTTGGCGGAGAAGGAGAGATTTGAACTCTCGCGCCGGTTTCCCGACCTACACCCTTAGCAGGGGCGCCTCTTCGGCCAACTTGAGTACTTCTCCGTGTCGAATATATAAAACAATATTAAAATCAAAATTAAATGGCGGAGAGGGTGAGATTCGAACTCACGGTGCTCTCGCATCACTGGTTTTCAAGACCAGCTCCTTAAACCGCTCGGACACCTCTCCAACACTTACAACATATAAAAGTATACCAATTATTCGGAGATTTGTCAAGTCTTTTTTTCATAATTATATGTTTTTCTATAAAAACTTTCCACCCTCGTTTTGTCCCTATTTATTTTGTACTTGCAAGTTCCGTTTTATTACGACATATAGTAAAATATCCTGTTTTGGAGGTGCTTACCTTGTTATCTCTCTGGGCTTTTTTCCTTTCGTTTTTACAGTTCATTCCCTTTTTACTGTCATACGTTTCAAACAACGCCAACACCTTCCCTCGCCCACTAACGGCTAAGGAAGAGGCAGAATGTCTTCGCTTGATGCAAGCAGGCGATGAAAACGCAAAAAACAAGCTGATTGAACATAATCTCCGGCTCGTAGCCCATGTTGCGAAAAAATATACCCAAACCCCCGGGGCGGATTCTGACGACATTATCTCCATCGGTACGATTGGTCTGATTAAGGCAATTTCTTCTTTTGACCCGGCGAAAAATGCAAGGCTGGCGACCTACGCTGCCCGATGCATTGAAAACGAAATTTTAATGTCTATCCGTTCTACCAAGAAACTGAATCAGGAAATTTCCATTAACGAATGCTTAGGACACGATTCTGACGGCAACGAAATTACGTTTATGGACATCTTAACCGACGAAGACGAGGACGTTGCCCATATCGCCGATTTAAACATGGACATACGAAAGCTTTATAAATACATAGAAAACAGCTTAACGGACAGAGAAAAAGAAATAATCATGATGCGGTACGGGTTAAAGGGTAAATCCGTCACCCAACGCGAAATAGCTAAAAAGCTGAACATTTCCCGTTCCTATGTTTCCCGGATTGAAAAAAAAGCCCTTACAAAGCTTGCAAAACAATTTAAAAAAGGCTGTGAGTAATCTCACAGCCTTTATCTTATTTATACCGACGTTTTACAAAGATAACAATACCGGCAGCTAAGGTTCCAAGGGGAACAACTACAACTAAAATCACAAACCATGTCCAGAATTCCGTAGATGTCATGCTCATCATGCCACCCGGTAATTCCTTAGCACGTACCGTTAAAGAAGTATCGCCGCCATTCATCCAGTTGAAACTGTTCAATAAAATATCTTCATTAGCAAACCGTGCATCCGCCGGCAATTCATTTACAATATAGGAGGAACCGCCAACTATCAAACGACCTGTGATCAGTTCGTTCGTCTCATAGTTCATTTTTTCGCGTGTTGCAACCATCATAACATCAAATTTGCCACTAGAGCTATCTGAAATTGCACTGTCAGTGGTGGAAAGCAACGGACTAACAACGACATTTGACGGTTTATCAGTTGCGATAGTAAAGCTGTTGGCAGGACCATAACCGCCACGTTTTTCACTATCTTTAATTGGAGTTGTAATCTCGTGGTCACGCAGTTCACCCACCATATAACCCATATCATAAAGATTAGCAAAATCATAAACACGCTGTTCCTGGCGTTCAATTCCCCAATCTCCTGCAAGATAATTGTTTAAATTGGGTGTACTTACGTCATCATAGAGAGGCTCAAAATAAATTTGTGCATTGCCGCCTTTTTCTAAGTACTTATCTAATTTATCAATTTCCTCAACAGAAAAGTCTGCCCTTGGTGCACAAATCAAAACAACTGATTTATTATCAGTCGGAAATTCTTCTGATAAAGTATCAAACGATTTGACGGTATAACCACCCATCTCCAAAATTTTCACAGTTGACGCTGAAAGATTTTCACCATGTCCCGTTGTCAGATACACTGTGGACAAGGTCATGCCATCAACAAAGTTTGCAAGCTTTGTTGTAACAATTTGTTCTGTATAACTATATCCTTGATTCCGGTTAAGAAAATCCGCTGAATTCACTATGTCATAACGTTCACCCTGTTTAATCAGAAGTGAACCCTCAGTTAAAGCAGAACCATAGGTGTTAATATATTCCTGAATATATTTTTGAACTTCAACAGGGTTCTTCACTGCGTTAACTTCGCGAACGGAGATGTTAGAATTTCGCTGACTGTATTTATCCAAAATATTTTTAATTAAGGATAAATCTTCATCTTCGGTTCCCTGCGTCATAAATATAATTTCTATGGGTTCATCAATCTGATCAATAATAGCATTGGTTTCATCGCTTAACTCATAAATTTTTCCCTTAGTAAAATCAAATTCTAAAGGAATTTTACTGTCTAAGGAAATTAAAATTGCATTGAAGAGCAAAACGATAATTACGGCACCTACAATAAAAGCCTTAGAATTCAGCGAGTACCGAAATTTTTTATTTTTCATGTTTCTCCATCCTTTCTAATCTTTCTGCAGGTTTACTTCCAACGTCTTCTTTCGATGACCTGAACCGTTAAAAACACAAACAACGCTGCCAGGCTGACGAAGTAAAACGCAGGAACAAAATTGAGAGTTCCAAGCGTAAATTCATACATACGGTTATTGATTGAGATAAAATTCAGCAACCAGTCAACCGCTTTTCCCAGCCACGCCCAATTGCCGGTTAAAAGTGCACTAAGTTGTAAATTCAGTCCGCCTATCGCCCAAAAGAAGAAAATAATTACCAAAGTTGAAACTGCTGCAATGACCTGGCTTTCTGTAATAGATGACATAAACATACCCAACGCCACAAAGAAAAGTCCCATTAAGAAAAGGCCAAAATAACCAACGAGACTCTCTGGAACATCTGGCGTGCCATACAGCTCCATAATGGGAATAAACAGCATGGTAGCACCAACACCAATTAAAAGAATCGTTGCTGCTGCCAAATACTTACCCAGAACAATATCCGTTACCTTAACCGGTGCCGTTAACAAAAGCTGGTCGGTTTTGCTTTTGCGTTCCTCCGAAAACAACCGCATGGTTAAAACCGGAATAACAAACACAAAAATCAAGCTGACATTAGAGAAAAAACCACTTAAATTTGTTTGCTGAATATTTAAGTTATTTAAAACAAACATTAAGGAAGCAAAAAAGATAAAAGCACTGAGGAAAATGTAACCCAACGGTGTTCTGAAATATGCCCGTAACTCTCTTTTATAAATTGCCTGCATTACTGTTCCTCCCCTTTCTTATTGCTTTCTGTTTCAACGAATTCGATGTCGTCTTCGTCAACATCTTCAAAATACGTACCACCCTGTACTCTGGTTACCTCTAAGAAAATATCCTCCAAGGAAAGATCCATTGTCTGAAGAGATAACATAGGCAATTGAGCACCGGCTAAAGCATTAAAAATAAGCGGTCTTACGTCCACATTGGGCTCTGCCTCAACAATAAAGTCAATGGAACCGGCTTCTTTTCTGCCTAAGGATTTTACATATTTAATGCCGCCAACGTTCTCTAAAACATCTAAAATTTTTCTTTCTTCGCCGGCAACACGAAGCTGGAATTTATTCTCATTAGAAATTGATTTTCCTAAGTTTTCCGGTGTATCACTAGCTACCAGCTTACCACCATTTATGATGATAACCCGTTCGCAGATAGCGTTAACCTCTTGTAAAATATGAGAAGATAAGATAACCGTATGGGAGCGGCCGAGCTTTTTGATAACGGAACGGATTTCAATAATCTGCTTCGGGTCAAGACCAACGGTAGGCTCGTCCAAAATCAGAACCTCAGGATTACCAACCATTGCCTGTGCAATACCGACACGCTGCTTATAACCTTTAGAAAGGTTCGCAATCAAACGGTTCTGCATATCCACAATTTTAACAGTTTCGCAAATCTTTTTTATATGCTCTTCCCTGTCTTCCTTAACGTTTTTCAAGTCATAAACGAAATCCAGATACTCCCGGACTGTCATATCCATATAAAGAGGCGGATGCTCCGGCAGGTATCCGATTTTTTTCTTTGCTTCAACAGGGTCGTCCAGAATATCGTGTCCATCAATCGTCACCTCGCCGCTGGTCGCGGAGAGATAGCCGGTTAAAATATTCATTGTCGTTGATTTTCCTGCACCGTTAGGACCTAAGAAACCAAGAATTTCGCCCTTTTTAATAGTAAAGGAAATGTTATCAACAGCAAGCTTATTGCCGTATTTTTTGGTAAGGTTCTTAATTTCGACCATATCATATCCTCCCTGAAAAATTCTTAAAGATTTACTGTGGGCATCGGTTTTCCCGATGCCCATGTATCACATATTTTAGTTTAAATCATCAAATTTCAAATGCAATTCTGCCAGCTGTTTCTCCGTAACTGTACCCGGTGTTTCTGTCATCAATTCTGATGCATCCTTAACTTTCGGGAACGCAATAACGTCACGAATGGAATCGCGACCGGCAAGGAGCATAACCAGTCTGTCAAGACCATACGCCATGCCACCATGCGGCGGTGTGCCGTAACGGAAAGCATTCATCAAGAAGCCAAACTGCTCCCAAGCCTCTTCTTTGGTAAAGCCCAGAGCTTCAAACATCTGCTGCTGCAGTTCAGTATTAAAGATTCTAAGGCTGCCGCCGCCAACCTCATTACCGTTGAAAACCATATCATACGCCTTAGCACGCACGTTCTGAGGCTCTGTCTGCAGAAGAGGAATATCTTCATCCATAGGCATGGTAAAGGGGTGATGCTTTGCCACATACCGGTTTTCCTCTTCGCTGTACTCAAACAGCGGGAATTCAGTTACCCACAGAAGGTCATATTCGTCTTTTTTCAGCATATCAAAGCGACGGGCAAGTTCCAGTCGTAGGTTGCCCAGTGCATCAAAAACAACTTCGTTGCGGTCAGCCACAAACATAATAATATCGCCGGGCTCAGCTTCCATCTTTTTAACGATGGCGTTTGCTTCATCTTCACTTAAGAACTTTAAGATAGAAGATTTCAGTTCGTTTTCTTCTACTGTCAGCCATGCCATACCCTTCGCTTTATAAATCTTAACAAAGTCAACCAAAGAGTCAAGGTCGCGGCGGGACAGTTTTCCGGCTCCACCCTTGCAGTTAATAGCACGAACGCTGCCACCTCCGGCTACGGCGTCTGTAAACACTTTAAAGCCGCAGTTTTTAACAATGTCAGATAAGTCAACCAGTTCAAAGCCAAAGCGGGTGTCCGGCTTATCAGAGCCGAAGCGTTCCATCGCTTCTTTATAAGTCATACGGCGGAACGGTGTCTGTAAGTCAATCCCTAAAATTTCTTTAAAGAGGACTTTCATTAAGCCTTCGTTGATTTCCAAAACGTCATCAACATTTACAAAGGACATTTCAAGGTCAATCTGTGTAAATTCCGGCTGACGGTCAGCACGCAGGTCTTCGTCACGGAAGCACTTAACAATCTGCAGGTAACGGTCCATACCGGACAGCATTAAAAGCTGCTTGTAAAGCTGAGGTGACTGCGGCAATGCATAGCAATGACCGGGGTGAACACGGCTGGGAACCAGGTAGTCTCTGGCTCCCTCCGGTGTTGACTTTGTCAGCATCGGGGTTTCAATTTCCAAAAAGCCGTTCTGGTCG
>JAFQWH010000001.1 GCA_017407515.1 Clostridia bacterium
AGGACATATAATCTCCTAGCCAGTCAATACTGACTTGTTCGTTGGATTATATCCAAAATTACTCAAATGAATTTATTTAGAGCCTGCTCTGTTTAATTTTCAAGGTTCGGTGTGCTTTGACTTTCGCCTCAGCACGGAATTACATTATAGCATCACAAAAATCATTTGTCAACACTTTTTTAAAACTTTTTTTAATTTTTTTTGAAAATATTTTAAAACGCAGTATTTATCTGCCCTATAGGCTTATATTTTCCACAACCGAACTCTAAAATTCACAAAATATTTATTTATATTTCTTTATATATATGATATAATAATTTAAAACATGAATTTTGTGGTATCCTCATATCAATCATCAGAAAGGGAGGACAAGCTTGTTCGGTTACATAAAAATTGACAAGAACGAGTTAAAGGTTAAAGACTATAATCTTTTTAAGTCTTACTACTGTGGCCTTTGCCGGACGCTAAAGCAGGAATACGGTTTTCCCGCCCGCTATTTTCTCAGCTACGATACAACCTTTCTTGCTGTGTTGCTAGCTGCGATCAGCGAAAACACTACGGACTTTTGTTCCGTCCGCTGCATGGCAAACCCCATGGTTCGCCGTCCTGCCGCTGTGAAAAACGATGCTTTATCTTACGCTGCAGCTGTCAACGTTCTCCTGGTTTGGTTTAAACTGAAAGATGATTGGTCGGACAATCATTCTCTGAAGGCTATCCTTTTAATGCCGTTGATGCTCAGAAAGAAAAACAAAGCCAAAAAGCGGTACCCGGCCCTGTATCAAAGCATTGATACACAGCTTAAGGCTCTTTCTGCTTTAGAAAAGGAAAACTGTTCTGTTTCCGATGCGGTTGCCGCTGTTTTCGGGAAGCTGATGGCAGAGATTTTTAACACAGAACTAGCCGGCACCGAAGAAACACGCCGAGTATTTTCTCACGTTGGATTTCTGCTGGGACGGCTGATTTACCTTTTAGATGCCTGGGCAGATCGGGAGGACGATGCAAAAAAGAAAGCATACAACCCTTTTTTATTAGAAGAAAGCGAAAAAGAAGATGTCCGTCTTTCCTTAGACTATACCTTAGGCGAGCTGGCAAACACCTTACAACTGCTTAATTTCTCAAAAAATCAAGAAATTATTGAAAATATAGTTTATCTGGGTTTAAAACAATCTGATGACAGCGTTTTTTATGAAACAGAATCCCCGATAAACTGTAAAAAGGAGAAACACCATGAAAGACCCATATGAAACTCTGGGCGTCAGCAAGAATGCATCTCAGGATGAAATAAAAAAAGCCTATCGCAAGCTGGCAAAAAAATATCACCCGGATAACTATGCAAACAACCCTCTTGCCGATTTGGCGGCAGAGAAATTTAAAGAAATTAACGAGGCCTACGAGGCTCTCACCGGCAACGGCGGACAGGAAGGAAACCAAAATTACAGTCAGAAGTCCGGCGGTTCGGGCGATTTTGCACAAATCCGCAACTTAATTAACTTAAACCGAATTGATGAAGCGGAAGATTTATTGGATCAGATTATGAACCGTACTGCGGAATGGTTCTTTTTAAAGGGAAATATTTTCATGCGTCGGGGCTGGTACTCCCAGGGGCTTAGTTTTATCCGCCAGGCGGTTAACATGGAACCCCACAACGCTGAATACCGAAATGCGTTGAATCAATATATGAGCGTTGGTCGGCAATACCGCGACGTTGGCCACAACATGGGTGGCGGCATGAGCCCCTGCGACTGTTGCCAGGGTCTGATCTGTGCCGACTGTTGCTGTGAATGTATGGGTGGCGATTTCATTCGTTGCTGCTAACACGGAGGGAGGAAAACAGATGGTTAAACGGATTACGTACTCCGCCATCAGCCTGGCTCTGACCGTCATCTTTTTATATGCGGCTACGGTTTTTTCCACGGGCAGAATTGCTGCATTGGGCCTTGCTTCCCTGCTGTGCGGCATCTGTGTCAGCCGCTTTGGCGTTCGCTACGGCATAACTTTATATATCGGTGCATCCATTCTCTCGCTTCTGGTTTTGCCCAACAAAATGTTTGCTCTTTTATACGTTTTGTTCGCAGGCTACTACCCCATTGTTAAGTTATACATCGAAAAACTGCAAAAACTCTGGGCTGAGTGGATTCTGAAAATTTTATTTTTCAATTTAACGTTGGCACTCATCTATATTATTGTAAAACTCTTTTTTGCACCACTGTTGACCTCTGTTTTACCGCTACTGGTGTTACACTACGTAGTGTTGGCCGTGATTGTTATGCAGGTCATTTTCGTCATTTACGATTGGGCTCTCAGCTACATGATCGGTTACTATGATCAATTTTTAAGGAGAATCAGTCATGATTAAAAAAATTCTTACCATTGCTATTGTTTTAATTTTAGGAGCAGCCTGTGTTTTGGCAGGCTGGTTTCTGTTAAAAAATCCGACGGGAATTCAGGAGCCGGAAGCCACCCTGGCACCGGGCATTACCAAAGCAGAGGGGCAGATTCTTTCTGAAAATCATGTTCAGGGCAGAATTACCGGATTAACCGAGGACACGATTCATATTGACATTCAAAATGTTGATTGGGAATTTTCTTTAAACGATTATACAAAATATGCCATAGATCGCCTGAACGAACTGGGTGTTGAAATCAGAAAAGGTACCATGGTTGATATTGAATTTGAAACCGGCGAAAACGGACAGCGTACTGCTACCAACATTATGCGTACGGAAATGAATTAAAAATTTCCCTGTAAAGGAGCGTGCAGCATGAAGCTTGTAACTGCCCGTCAGATGACGGAACTGGAGCAAATTGCTATACAAACATACGGCATCGACGGCTTGTTGCTTATGGAAAACGCCGCCCGTGGTTTTTGCGATGTTTTAGAGTCGGAATTTGGTTCTGCTTTTCAAAAAAACATTGCCGTTTTTTGCGGCAAAGGTAATAACGGCGGCGATGGGTTCGCCATCAGCCGGCATCTTTATAACCGAGGTGCCGAGGTGACCGTTGTGGCAGGTTTTAACCCCAAAGATTTAAAGCAGGACGCCAGAAAGAATTATGATATTATCTGCCAAATGGAAATCCCGATTGTTCCCCTTGAGGATATTGCAGAAAAATCTTATGATATTGTGATTGACGCTCTGCTGGGGACAGGTTTTTCCGGAGAGATTCGCCCCACTATGGCAGAACTAATACAGGCTATCAACAGCAATAATGGTAAGGTTATGAGTGTTGATGTTCCCAGCGGTGCTGATTGCAGCAATGGTCGGGTCAGCAGTTGCTGTGTCCGGGCAGATGTAACCGTGTCCTTCGGTCTTTTAAAGCCGGGGCATTTTCTTTACCCTGCCAAGGAATATTGCGGCAAGGTAGCACTAACCGATATTTCCCTGCCTAAAAATTTACTTTCAAAATTCCCTGCTGACTGTTTTTCCCTTGATGCATCTTTAGCTTCTTCTCTCCCCAAACGGAAAGAAAATTCCCACAAGGGCAGTTTCGGCAAGGTTTTGGTTTTTGCCGGCAGCACCGGCATGAGCGGTGCCGCTTTGATGGCAACCACCGCTGTTTTAAAAACCGGTGCCGGCATGGTAACCGCCGCTGTACCGGATACCATTTGCGAAATTTTTGCAACCCGGTTCCCCGAAGCTATGACGCTGCCACTTGTGACAGAAAACGGGGGTCTGTCAGACTCTGCCGCAGGTATAATTGGCGAAAAGCTGAAAAGTCAGGACGTTTTACTGGCAGGGTGCGGACTCGGTACCTCAGAGTCTGCACAAAAAGCTCTGCTGGCAGTTTTAGACGTCTACGAAAAACCAACGGTCATTGATGCCGATGGCATAAACGCACTTTCCGGGCATATACATAAAGTAAAGAACAAAACCGTGCCAGCGGTTTTAACGCCCCACCCCTTAGAGTTTGCACGCATCAGCGGACTTTCGGTGGATACAATTCAGCAAAACCGGGTGCAGGTTGCCCGGGATTTTGCCAAGGAATTTGGCGTTGTTTTGGTGTTAAAGGGTGCCGATACTGTGGTTGCTCACCCTGACGGAGAGGTATATATTTCACCCATAAGCAATTCCGGACTTGCCAAGGCCGGCAGCGGCGATGTCCTCGCCGGAATCATTGCCGCCCTGCTTGCACAGGGGGCATCCCCCAAGGACGGAGCCAATTTGGGTGTCTATATTCACAGCCTTGCAGGCATAGCTGTCAGAAAACGTTTAGGGGCATACAGCATGACAGCAAGTGACGTACTTGCCGCTTTGCCGGAAACGCTGATAACGCTGGCACAAACCGAACAGGAGTGACATTTTTGCACCGACTTCGATTTTTGCTGGTGATGTTTTTGTGCTTTGTTTGTGTAACAGGCTGCACAACAGCACCGACTTTATCTGACCGCGAAGCCAACATTTACCGTCAGTTACATAAAAAATTCAGCCGTATGAAATCCTACGGTGCAACGGTGAAGCTGACAGTAAAAGGGAACAAAACTGAAAATATTTATACAATAACGCAAAAAGTAAAGTCGCCGGAGCAGGCGGTTGTTACCATAAAAGAACCGGCAAGCTTAGCCGGTGTAACTACCGTTTTCTCCGGCGATTCTGTTTCTGTTTCAGCCTTTGAAGACGAGCTACCGCTGACCGTACCGGCTCAGGATTCTCTGCAGGACATTTTCGTCAATCATTTTTTCTCTCTGTACTACCAATCGGAGGAAACGGCTCTTTCTGTTTCCGCAACAGAGGAAAACCGGGGGACAATTTTGTTGGAAACCGCTATGACGCCGAAGTCAACTGAGCGATATAAAATTACAATGCTCTGCGACACAAAAACCTTAGAGCCGAAGACCATTACCGTTTACGACGTTGGCGGCAACATTCGTATGGTCGCAGAGTTTTTGGAATTTTCTTATAATCCCTCTTTTGATTCCTCGCTTTTTGTGATACAATAAACTAAAGAACTGTTACGAAAGGAAGCATGACAATGTTCTGTGCTAAAAAATTTAAAGAGCGTACCTGGGCGGAAATCGACCTGGACGCTCTGTCTCATAATCTAAAACAAATTAAAACATTAGTAAAGCCGTCTACTAAAGTTATGGCGGTTGTCAAGGCAAACGCCTACGGTCACGGTAGCCTTATGTGTGCCAAAACGTTGCTTAGTGCCGGTGCTGATTACCTGGCAGTTGCCACCGTAGAAGAAGCTTTAGAGCTCCGGCACGCCGGTATCTTAGCACCTATTTTAATTTTGGGCTATATTCCCTCCGCGGAAGCGGAAGCTATCATTAGCCATAACATTACGGCTACTGTTTACAACCAGGACTTTGCCCGTGTTTTATCCGGAGTGGCACAAAAACTCAACAAGACCTGTAAGATTCATTTAAAGCTTAACACAGGCATGGAGCGGATCGGGTTTCAGCCGGAAGATACAGATGCCTTGCTTGCGGTTTGCAACCTACCGGGCCTTGAGCCGGAGGGTATTTTTACCCATCTTGCCTGTGCTGACGAAGAGGATTCTTCCTGCGTTCACGGGCAGTACCAAAAGTTTATGGCGGCGGCTGAATTTTTACGCCAAAGCGGTATTAAGCTGCCTCTGCGGCATATTTTAAACAGTGCCGGCATTTTTGATTTTCCTGAATATCAGTTGGATATGGTACGTCCCGGCATTGTGCTGTACGGGTACTATCCCTCCAGATTTATTCATTGCGAACGGGCTAAGCTTTTGCCCGTTATGTCTTTAAAAAGCAGAGTTATTCATTTACATACGGTACCTGCCGGTGCCTCTGTCAGCTATGGCTGGACATATACTGCAAAATCCCCGATATTGGTCGCCACCGTTCCTATCGGATATGCTGACGGCTATCCCCGTCTCCTTTCCGGGCAGGGCGAAATGCTTATCTGCGGCAAAAAAGTTCCCATTTTGGGAAGAATTTGCATGGACCAATGTATGATTGATGTCACTTCTGTCAATACTACCTGTGTCGGCGACGAAATTACCGTAATCGGAAAACAAGGGGATGAAGAAATCTCAGCAGATGCCATAGCCAAAATGACAAATACCATTTCGTATGAAATTTTATGCAGTACCGGCAAACGAGTGCCCAGACTATACAAAAAGGGCGGCGACTTCATCGGTGTACTTAACGGTTTTGACCAAGGTGAATTGGAAAAAATTATGCCTTGACGCAATATATAAAACCTTATATAATTAAAAGTGTAATACAACCCGGCATTGCACAGCATTTTTTATGACGAATGGGGGCATTGATTTGTCACAACTAAAAAAAGTTCTGATAACTGTTCCTGAACCGCTTTTAGAAGAGGTTGACCTGGCTTGCAAAGGCGAAAATTCCAACCGAAGTGAATTTGTTCGCCGGGCAATGAAGTGTTACCTTGCCGAAAAGCGAAAGGCAGAGCTACAAGAACAACTTGCCCGCGGTTATCAGGAAATGGCTGACATCAATCTGGAGCTTTCTGACGTGTATTTTGACCTGGAGGAAGAACAATTTTCCAGGTACGAGGAAAAATTGTCGGAGTGTGAATCGTGTGGTTGTTAAAAGAGGAGATATATTTTACGCGGACTTAAGTCCCGTACTTGGCTCGGAACAAGGAGGCGTTCGCCCGGTTTTGGTGGTGCAAAATGATGTGGGGAATAAATTCAGCCCTACGGTTATCATTGCCGCAATCACCTCCCAGATTAACAAGGCAAAACTCCCCACCCATCTTGAAATTACAGCAGATGAATTCGGTCTTTCTAAAGACTCCGTGATTCTGCTGGAGCAGATTCGGACCATTGATAAAAAAAGGCTCCGGGAACGAATCGGCAGGCTGGACGATGAATTGATGGAAAAAGTGGGTAACGCCTTAAACATCAGTCTGGGGCTAAGCGATTTGTAAAACGGGTGATACATGAGATTGGTTGGTTTAAAAGCGACTGAAATTTTGTTTTTCAGTCGCTTTTTTATTGACCTTTTTTCAAATGTATGGTATAATAACAGTAACCAATCAGTTACTTTTCTTTACAAAGGAGGAAACAAACTATGATTAGTTACTATAACACCCGGGAGGAAATTGAACACAGCGGCGTTGATACCGCTATTATAACCTTTGGAAGCATTGAACAGCATGGTCCCCATCTTCCCATTGGAACAGATTTCTTTCAGGCAAACGCTTTTGCTGAAGCAATCGGCGAGAAGCTAAATGCTTTAGTTTTTCCTGCCATTCCCTTTTCTAACTGCTACGAGCACAAAGGCTCTAAAGGAACGCTAGGCTTTCGCCCCCAAACCACAATGGCAATGACCCAGGACCTTGTGTTAGGTCTCCATAGTCAAGGGTTTCGAAAAATTGTTATTTTGTTAGTCCACGGTGGTATTTTCTCCGTGCCACCTGCCGTTCGTGAATTAAACGCTTTAACAGACGATTTGCAGGTTGTTTGCGTTATACCGCATCTGCCGACAAAAAAGGAAGAGGGGGTTTTAGAAACGCCCAACGAAATTCATGCAGGTGAGCACGAGACTTCTGTTATGATGTACCTTTACCCCGATACTGTTAAAACAGAAAAGATGAAAGATGCAGACTGTATGCCTGACTACCCCCAGCCTTTTTTAAATTTTGCCCCTATTTTAGATTTGTGTCCCAACGGCGTTTGGGGAAAACCCTCTCTTGCCTCTCAAGAGAAAGGCAAAGTGTTCTTTGAGGCTCAGGTTGAAGCAACGGTAGACTATATTAAAAAAGCCTTCAAAATCTGCAAGAAAGAGGCTTGGTAACAGGAGGAAACTATGAATACAGCCGCATTTTTCAGGCGTATCGGTCTTCCCCCCGATACCAAAATTGAACCAACGTATGAGTTTTTAAAGCAGATACAGTACCACGCCGTTACAACAATCCCCTATGAAAATCTGGATTTAGTCAGAGGAAAGCTGCTTTCCTTAGAATGGGAAGACGTTTTTGAAAAAGTTGTCACCCGTCATCGCGGCGGTTATTGTTTTGAGGTTAACGCTCTGCTGTCTCGCTTTTATAAGGAACAGGGCTTTGCCGTTAACGATTATCTTGCACGGTATCTCCGAGGTGAGGAAGGCATTCCCATGCGACGCCATCGGGTTATGACGGTAGAGCTTTCTGACGGAGAATATCTCTGTGACATTGGTGTTGGGCAAAAAGCACCCCGCTATCCCTTAAAGGTAGAAGAAGGCTTGGTGCAAACCCAGTTTGGCGAAACCTATAAGATGGAAAAAGACGAAGCCTTAGGCTGGGTTGTGTATGACCTTAGCAAAGGAGACTGGCGTCCCTTTATTTCCTTCACCACGGAAAAGCAATATGAAATTGATTTTTATCAACCATCATATTACTTTGAAACCCACCCCGATTCGGCGTTTAACAAAACCTATATGATTGCGATTAAAACTGCCGACGGGCGTAAGACATTAAGCGACAGAGAGTTTAAAATTTTTGCCGAAGATGTTTTAGTTCATAGGGAAGAAAACCTTTCCGATGAACGCCGGAATCAGATTTTATCAGAAGAATTTTATTTAAAGAATTTTGAAGCGTAAAAAAGGCGGTGTAAAAATTACACCGCCTTTTTATTTATTGTTCCTCTGCCGCCTCGGTCGCCGCAATCTGGGTTCCCAAGTGGTTAATTTTCGTAGGCTCCGGAAGCAGGAGCTCTGTTGCCGGCACAAACTGATAGCCCTCAGCCTGCAGCTTTTCTATAATCTGCGGCAAGGCTGCCGGAGTGTTTTTGGCTCCGTTATGAAACAGCATGATAGACCCGGGTTTTACCCGTTTTGTAACTCGTGTTACAATGTCTTCTGTGGCTAAGTCCTTCCAGTCTAAGCTGTCAACGTCCCATTGCAACACTCTGTGCCCCAGGCTTTCTGCCGCCTGAATTACGGTATTGTTATATTCCCCGTAGGGGCCTCGGAATAAGGTAGGCCGTTTGCCGGTGACTGCCTCAATTTTATCGGCACAGCCTACAATTTCTTCTTTGACTTTTTCCTCGGAAAGCTGGTTAATGTGTGGGTGGGTATCGGAATGGTTCATAATTTCATGTCCGTGGTCGGCAAATTTCTTCACCGATTCGGGATATTTTTCCACCCAGCTGCCCACCATAAAAAACGTAGCTTTTACCTTGTAACGGTCTAAAATTTCAATCAGCCGGTCGGTGTCTGCATCGTCCCAAGCCGCATCAAAGGTCAGACTGCATACCTTTTCCTCTCCGCGGTCTACGTTATAAATGGGGAGCAAGCGTTCGGCTTCTCCGTCGTTAAAAACAGAAACGCTGTCTCCCGAGCCTAAAATTAAAAGCCCTACCGCTGACAACAAAATTAAAATATAAACTGCCAAAAGTCTTTTTGTCACGAGCATAATCTTCATAAAGAAGCACACCTTCCTATGGGTTCCTTTGGTTTTATTATATGCTCTGTTTCCTAGGACTATGATGAGGGCGGAACATTTTAGAAAATCTCCCTCGAAGTATTGACAGAGTTTCTACTATATGATAAAATAGTTTTAAATACTAGATGAATAGTATTTGAAAAACCGAAACATTGATTAAATATCTTATGTGAAACGGAGATTTTACTATGAGTTATGTAATTGTAACAGATTCTGCGGCTAATCTACCGGAAGAAATCTACGAAAAATTTGGTATTTACGTTCTTTCTCTTTCCTTCCATGTTGACGGGAAAGAATATAAAAGCTATGAAAAAGGCAAAAAGACCGATTTAAAACAGTTTTACAGCATGATGCGTAATAAGGAAGCGATTACTACCAGCTTAATCGGGCCTGATGAGTTTACCAAAGCCTTTACCGAGATTTTAGAATCCGGACAGGATATTTTATATATCGGTTTTGACTCTGCTTTAAGCGGAACCTACCAGTCCGCAACCATTGCAGCAAAGGATTTGACAGAGCAGTATCCGGACCGCCGCATCGTTACGATTGACTCTTTATGTGCTTCCATCGGCGAAGGTCTTTTGGTTTACTATGCTGCTAAGCTTCGTGAAGAGGGAAAATCCTTAGACGAGGTCAGTGCCTGGGCAGAAGAACACCGTTTAAACGTTTGCCATTGGTTTACTGTAGATGATTTATTCTTCTTAAAGCGTGGCGGCCGTGTTTCTGCAGCAACGGCTGTGGTCGGCTCCCTGCTTCAGGTTAAGCCCGTTATGCACGTTAGTGATGCCGGCAAGCTGGAAGTCGTGTCTAAGGCTCGCGGCAGAAAACAGGCAATGCATGCTTTAGTTAAAGAAATGGAAAAAACCGTGAAAGACCCACAGAAGCAACTTGTAATGGTGGGGCACGGTGACTGCCCGGAAGACGCTGAATACGTCATGAATTTAATTAAAGAAAAATTTACTGTAAAAGAATCTATTATTCACTACATAGACCCGGTGATCGGTGCTCATTCCGGACCGGGAACCTTAGCTGTGTTCTTTATGGGAGAAGCAAGAAAATAATAAAAAGTAAAAAAGCCATGCTCTGTGAGCATGGCTTTTTATTTATGTTTTTATTACGCTTCTAAAACCCGGATATACGCACCGCGGCCTGCAAAAGCAGCTTTAAAGTCTGCTTCGGTCATATCCTGCGTTACGAAGAACCATTCTCCGTTTTCGCCACCTAAGTTTTCAGCACCAGGGAACGAATCAATCACGTTTTCGGCATTAGCACGAACAAAGTACTGGCAGCTAGCAGTTTCGGGATCAATCATAAAGTCTTCCTTGGCTGCCTTCCAGGTAATCAATTTATTGATATGAATGTGCTTTGCAGCGTCAATCACGTCAGCAACAACCGCACTGGCTGTGGGCAGTTTGCCGGCACCACGGCCGTAGAACATTACATCGCCAATAGAGTCGCCCTTAACTAAGATTGCGTTAAAAACATCGTTAACTTCGGAAAGCTGATGACCGGAGGGAATCACCATGGGGCAAACACGGCTGTAAACCTTGCCGTCATTGATTTTTGCCATACCCACCAGCTTAATGACAGCATGGTATTTTTCAGCAAACTTAACATCACTCTTAGTGATTTTAGTAATACCCTCTGTAGGTACGTTTCTCCAGTTTACATACTTGCCGGAAGCAAGAGATGCTAAAATGGCGATTTTACGGCATGCATCGTACCCCTCAACGTCTGCCTCAGGGTTTCTTTCAGCATAGCCCAGTCTCTGTGCTTCGGAAAGAGCACTTGCAAAGTCGGCACCCTCAGCTACCATTTTGGTTAAAATGTAGTTGGTGGTACCGTTTAAGATACCGTAAATTTCCTCAATTTCGTTTGCCGCCAAGCACTGGTTCAGCGGTCTGATAATGGGAATACCGCCGCCAACAGAGGCTTCGAACAGATAGTTTACATTGTTTTCTTTTGCAAGAGCCATCAGCTCTGTGCCATATTCTGCAACCAATTCCTTATTGGAAGTGATAACATTTTTACCGGCAAGGAGGGCAGCCTTGGAATATTCATAAGCAGGCTTTAAGCCACCCATAACCTCTACAACGATGCTGACTTCGGGGTCGTTTAAAATATCATCATAATTCTTAGTGAATAACTCCGGCTGTTCATGGTCGGGAAAATCTCTAAGGTCTAAAATATGCTTGACAGTAATGGTATTGCCGCCGGTCTTTCTGGTAATACTCTGTTCATTTTTGCGGATAATTTCGTAAACACCGTAGCCAACAACTCCGTATCCTAATATTGCGGCTTTTATCATGGTTAACCTCCTGAATTTTTACCTTTTATCTTCGTACTTCTAATATTTTATTATATCTAACTTTTTCTTCCAGGTCAAGCCTTTATGCAAAAAAAACTGCTCTAAACAAGGCTTTACCAGTATTTTCTGTCCAGGCTCCTGTACTGAATTGCCTCGGCTAAGTGAGAAACCAAAATGTTCTCGCTGCCCTCTAGGTCCGCAATGGTTCTTGAAACCTTTAATATCCGATTATATGCTCGTGCGGATAAGCCCAAACGGTCAAAAGCAGATTGCATCAACGCTTTCTCGCTTTTTCCTAAGGGGCAGAACTCCTCCGTCAGGGACGAGGTCATCTGTGCGTTGGAGAAAACCCCTGGGAGCCCTGCAAACCGTTTTGTTTGAATGCTCCGAGCCTCGTTAACTCGGGCACGAATTTCTTCTGAGGTTTCTCCGCCTTTTTTAGACTCTAAATCGTTGTAAGACACAGAGGGAACCTCAACGTGTAAGTCAATTCGGTCAAGGAGGGGGCCGCTGATGCGGGACAGATACTGATGGACCTGTGCCTCCGTACAGGTGCACTCTCTTACAGGGTCTCCGTGGTATCCGCATTTGCAGGGGTTCATCGCTGCAACCAGCATGGTGTTACAAGGGTACGTCAAAGTGGCGTTCGCCCGGGAGATGGTCACCACGCCGTCCTCTAACGGCTGACGCAGAACCTCAAGTGCGGGTTTTGCAAATTCCGGCAGCTCATCTAAAAACAGCACCCCGTTATGGGAAAGGCTGACCTCACCGGGTCTGGGAATTCGCCCGCCACCGGAAAAGCCAACAGCTGAAATCGTATGATGCGGACTGCGGAAAGGCCGCTCGGTTATTAGAGGAACATCTGAGGGTAAAAGCCCTGCGATACTGTGAATTTTTGTAATCTCCAGTGCCTCCTCCAGGGTCGGGCGGGGCAAGATCCCCGGCAGACGCTGTGCCAGCATGGTTTTACCAGAGCCGGGAGAACCGATAAGCAAAACGTTGTGCCCGCCGGCTGCCGCAACCTCCAGTGCCCGTTTTACGCTTTCCTGGCCTTTGACCTCTGAAAAATCAGGGCAGGAGGTTTTCTGGCCGGAAAGTAACATGTCTACATCTACCGCTACCGGTTCTAAAGGCTTTATATGCAGAAAGTGTGCCATAATTTCAGCAAGGGTGCCTGCCGGATAAACCTCTGCACCAGCGACTACTGCCGCCTCCATAGCGTTTTCCCTGGGCAGAATAATTTTCTTAATCCCGCTTTGCACGGCACAAAGCACCATAGGCAGAGCACCGGTTACCGGGCGTAAATCTCCGTTTAAAGAAAGCTCCCCTAAAAACAAATAGTCATCAGTTTCGTCATTTTGGAGCTGTCCTGAGCTTTTAAGGAGTCCCATGCAAATCGGCAAATCGTAAAAAGGGCCCTCTTTACGAATGTTTGCCGGTGCCAGGTTAACGGTAATTCGCCGCTGGGGAAATTCCAGCTCTGAATTTTTCATAGCTGAGCGAACACGCTCCCGGGATTCCTTCACTGCCGCGTCCGGTAGACCTACTACTTCAAAAACCGGCATACCGTTGGCAATATCTGTTTCGACCTCTACGATATAGCCGTCGATTCCTAAAAGACCGCAGCTTTTCACTTTTGCAATCATGCCCATCGTTCCTTTCCGTCTTACAGCTCTAAAAGCTCCTTAGTTGAATGGGTGAGATTTTCACAGCCTTCCTCTGTTACGAGGACTAAATCTTCAATTCTGACACCGCCGAAATTTTCAATATAAATACCCGGCTCCACCGTCACCAGCATACCGGGGACTAAAACGTCCTCAGATTTGGGAGATAAGACCGGCCGTTCATGAATCAAAAGCCCGGTCCCATGGCCTAAGGCATGGCCAAAATAGTCTCCATAGCCGGCATTCGCGATAATGCTTCTTGCAATTTCGTCAACTGCCTTACCCGTAACGCCGGGGCAGATTGCCGAAAGGGCGGCTTGTTGTGCCGAAAGCACGGTTTCATAAACCCTCTTCTGCTCGTCTGTTGCCCGACCGACGACTACGGTTCGGGTCATGTCACTGGCATAGCCTTCTAAAAAGCAACCAAAATCCATGGTCACAAAGTCACCGATTTCCAGCTTTTTATCTGTTGCAACACCATGAGGCATAGCTGACCGGACGCCGGAAGCACAAATAATGGGAAACGACGGTGCTGAGGCTCCGTTCTTCCGCATATACCACTCAAGCTCTAAGGCAATGTCCCGTTCTGTAACCCCCGGTTTTACAAGGGGCAAAACATGGGTAAAGGCTTCATCTGCCAGCGTTTCTGCCCTGCGGGTCAGTGCCTGTTCTGTTTCGTCTTTTACAGCTCTCAGCCCTAAAATTGTTTCGCTTAGAGGCAACAGGCGGTAGTCAGGCAGTTTTTCCCGCAACCGGGTATATGCCACTGCTGTCATAAAACTTTCTTCGTAGCCAACAGCGTCAGGACTTTTTTTCTGCAAGCATGCCTCAGCACGTTCTTTGGCAATATCTATCACCGTAAAATCAGGAGCTTCTTTCGCGGCCTGAATCAAATAGCGAGAGTCTGTAAACAAAAGATTTTCCTCTCTTGTCAGCAAAAGCCCTGCCTCGCCGCCGGTAAACCCGCTATAATACTGCAAATTTTCCGGAGACGTTATATAAATTGTATCAATTTCAACTGCTCGAAACAATGCTTCTATGCGTTTCTTGAACATAGGACACTCCTTAAGTAACAAAATCTACTTTTATTGTACCACTTTTTCCCCGGTTTTTCAACTGCATAAGCAAGAGAATCTGCCACGCCTTTTCATATCTTATACCGCTAGCTCATAGAATATTAAAAAACTATCAGGCGGTGTTCTATGAAAACTTTTTGGAAAGAAAATTTTATGTATCTTTTGTGTTTGATATTCCTAAGTCTTTTGTTTATTCTGTGGGGGCGGATTGTGGCAAAAGAGCTGCGTGCCAACGCCTATACTAAGCAGCTGACCACCCTGGAGGCACGGCTTTTATGTCTTGAACATTACGGCTGGGAGGTAGACCCCGGCAGTGAAACCAGGAAAACCGTATCCATTCCTGACCCTCTGGATTCTGTCTATGAAGAATATAACAAGCTGCAGACCGTTTCCGGTTTTGATGTAAACCGCTTTCGGGGCAGGACCGCTGAGTGTTACACCTACATAGCTTTGAATTTCCCCTACGAAACGGAAGAGACGGTCTATGTTAACCTCTTAATTTGCGAGGGAACGCTTATTGCCGGAGACTGTATGACAACCGCCTTAGACGGGTTTATGCTCCCCTTAGACAGACGGTATCTGCCATAAAAAAAGCGACTGCTAATGCAGTCGCTTTTTTATTCTGTTAAGGTTTTTTCGTTAGCTGAAGCTAGCTGTAAAGCCTCTTTTTTTCGTTTTCCGAGAATTATTTTATAACCGATAAAGTTCGCCGTTGTGGTAACAACCCAGGAAACCGGGAATGTCAGGAAAATACCCTCCAGCGTATGCATTGCCGGAAGTTTAAAAATAGTTTGGAGCCAAAGAATACGAAGACCGCAGGCTCCCAACATAGAATTAATTGTCGGGGGAGTTGAACTACCCATACCACGCATGGCATAAGAATAAACTTCCATGATACCGCAAATCCAGTAGGTCATCGAAATCATATTCATACGGGAATAGCCGCTCACCATAGACTCTGCATCGGATAAATACAAAGACAAAAGAGGTGTTTTAAAAATATAAATTATAATACCCAACACCAGACCAACGCCGCCGGCATAGAAACTTGCAACTCTTGCAACTTTCGGCACGCGGTCAAGTTTTTTAGCACCCACGTTCTGACCTACAAAGCTAAGAGCACCCTGAGAAACACCATGCATCGCCGTGTAAATAAAGCCCTCTAGGTTTGCTGCAGCTGAGCAACCTGCCATTGCCGCTGAACCAAAGGTATTAACAGCAGATTGAACCTGAATGTTGGCAAAGGAAAAGACCATACCGCCAACGCTGGCAGGGACACCTAAACGGAAAATCTGACCGACCATGGCTTTCTCCATCTTCAGCTTTTTAAATTTTAAAGCATTGGGGTCTGCCGGATTTTTCAGGTACAAAACAACTAAAACCGCCGATACAACCTGAGAAATTGCCGTAGCAAGAGCAACACCCAAAACGGACATATGGAAAACAAGCACGAAGAACAGGTTTAAAACAACGTTCACAACACCGGCAACTGTTAAAAACATCAGCGGATGTTTGCTGTTACCTTGAGCACGCAGGATTGCCGCACAGAAATTATACAACACGCTGGCAGGAGCACCAAGGAAATAAATCCGCATATATAACACTGCCAAATCCAAGGTATCCTCCGGCGTGTTCATAGCAAGCAGACAAGGTTTCGATAACCCGATACCAACCACCGCAACTACCACGCCGCAGACAACAGCAAGGAAAACAGCGGTATGAATAATTTTATCAATTTTTTCATGGTCCCGTGCCCCGTAGGCGTGAGCCGCAATAATATTAACACCGGTGGAAAGACCGATGAAAGCATTCACCAAAAGGTTAATCAGGGCACCGGTAGCACCCACAGCCGCTAAGGCTCTATCCCCGGCAAACTGCCCGACAACAACCAGGTCGCAGGCGTTAAACATTAGCTGCAGAACACCGGTTAAAATCATGGGAATTACAAAGCGGACAAGATTCTTAGACAAAGAACCGTTTACCATATCAACATTTCTTCTCATTGACGGCACCCTCTTTTCTTTTTAACACAAGACTTGTTCCCTACACTTGGGTACTATATCATTTCATGCCGAGAAAGTCAAGGAAAATCACCTTTTTTATTAAATTTTTTATTCTAAAAAAGTTCACAAAAAACAAGTGGAAACGCCTGCACTTTTTCGTAAAACTTTTAAGGAAATCTTAAAAAATTTCTCTAGCTTTTTCCGTTTAATTGTATTATAATATAGTAGATTTTTGTTTTTAACTATGGTCATCTTCTGGCCTTTTAATAGACTGATTACAGGAAAGAGAGAGGTTTTTTATGGTACTGGCACAGACAGTAGCAATAATTATCTTCGTTGCTATGTTTCTTCTAATTGTATGGGATAAAATCGAACGACACTATGTAACCATTGGGTGCGGCTTGTTAACACTGGTTTTAGTCTTTGGGTTAATTATGGGAAATTTCGATGCAATTTTGCATACCCTGAATTTCCAGAGCTTTGCCCATTCTGCCTTTTGGTATGCTTCAGGGGATGCTTCGGAGACAACATCGGGCATTAACTGGGAAACTATTGTTTTTATTGCCGGCATGATGGTTATGGTAGAGGGCATGGCTCTGTCCGGTTTCTTCAGATGGCTCTGCATGCAGATCGCCAAAATGGTTCGGTATAAAATTATTCCGATTTTTATTACTTTTATGATTATCTCCGCCGTTTTGTCTATGTTTATTGACAGCATTACGGTGATTCTGTTCTTAGCCGCTGTTACGGTAGAGCTGGCACAGCTGTTAAAGTTTAACCCCATTCCCATGATTTTAGCTGAGGTTTTCTGTGCTAACTTAGGCGGTTCTGCAACCATGTGCGGTGATCCCCCGAATATCATTATTGGTACCTCGCTGGGCTACTCTTTTACAGACTTTTTAACTAACACCGGCGTAATAGCAGGGATTTCCATGATTGCTGTTATTGTTTATTTTTACTTCTGTTTCCGTAAACAACTTGTATCGAAGGCTTCGGAAAACACTCAAAACAAAAGCTATCCTGACCCGAAAACAGCTATTTTAAGCAAAAAGCATTTTGCTATTAGCTGGGTTATTTTCCTTTTGGCTGTTGTGCTTTTGGTTACCCATGCATCAACAGGCTTAACCGTGGCAACTATCGGTGTTGTGATTACAGTGATTACCCTGCTCACCTCTGGAAAAGAAGCTTTGACCATTTTGAAAAAGGTAGACTATAAAACCCTCTTGTTCTTTGTTGGTCTCTTTATGGTCGTCGGCGGTCTGGAGGAAACCGGCGTCCTGGAGGTTATCGCTTCCTGTATCGGTATTATCAGCGGTGGCAACGCTTACTTAATGGTGGCAATTATCCTATGGGTTTCTGCTCTTGCCAGTGCATTTGTGGATAACATTCCCTTTGCCGCAACCATGATTCCTGTTATCAAGAGCCTCTCTGTAACTCAGGGCGTTCCCATTGATACCCTTGCCTGGACTCTTTCTATGGGTACTGACATTGGTGGCAGTGCAACCCCCATCGGTGCTTCTGCCAACGTTGTAGGCACCTCCGTTGCTGCAAAAGAGGGCTATCCCATTGGCTGGGGAAGATATTGTAAACCCCTGGTTCCGGCAACCTTTTTAGTCCTTGGTATCTCTATGGCATATATTTTTCTGGTGTATTTATAAAAAACTCTGTACAAACAGCAGAAAAATATGGTAGAATAAAAAAAAGGCTTTGCCTTGGAGGTGGCTTATTATGAAAAAACAGTTGATTATTTCTGTGGGCAGAGAATTTGGCAGCGGTGGCCACGTAATTGCCGAAGCCATAGCAAAAAACTTCTCCATTCCACTGTATGATTATAATCTTCTGCACGAAATTGCGGCACATAAGAATGTTGACGGAAATGAACTGATTAAATATGACGAAGTTCCCAGAAACATTTTCTTTCATCGCAACGTAAATGGACATCATAATTCTCCGGCTGTTCATATTGCCGAAATGCAGTTTGATTTTTTACGTAAAAAGGCAGAAAACGGCGAGTCTTTTGTTGTTGTTGGCCGTTGTGCAGAGCACGTTTTAAAGGGAAATCCTAATTTGATTTCCATCTTTATTTTAGGGGATCCGGAAGCAAAGGTTCAGCGTATTATGGAGTTGCACAGCATTACAAAGGAAGCGGCTGAACAGATGATTCGCTATAAAGACAGAAAAAGAAAAACCTATCATAATTTCTATTGTTCTGTTAAATGGGGCGACTCCAGAAACTATGATATTTGTATTAACAGCAGTCGTTTGGGGATTGAAGAAACAGCAAACGAGTTAGTTGATTATATCAATAAAAGAATTGACATGATGTAAATATAATTAAAAACTCCGACTGTAATGTCTTTACAGTCGGAGTTTTTTATACCAATTTTGTTGCAAACTAAAATAGTGCTGTAGGGGTGGGGTTCCAGCCCCACCCGTTATTCGGGAGGGCACGGAAACCCTCCCCTACGTCTGGCACGCCATTTGCTACTTTTCCAATCAAAAGTAGGCCACCCGGCAGGGCATTCCATACGAAAATGCAATGCATTTTCTACACCTCATCCGTCAAAACCTATGGTTTTGACACCTTCCCCTCAAGGGGAAGGCTTTTAGGCAGTTTGTTTGTACTATACTTCCTTGTGGAGAAATGAATCCTCTTCTTCTGTAAATTCTACTTAATTATCTATTCATCGGTTAACCTTTATTGAACCACGCACAATAGCGTGGTTTTCGCTATACAAAAAAGGCTGTGGCAAACGCCACAGCCTTTTTTCTTATCTCTTTTACCTAATACTCTTGTGAAAATTATTTTAGCCTTGACTATCAAACAATTCCTCCATTGTAATACCAAGGACTTTTGCTATAACATAAATTTCCTTATCGGTAGCACTTCTGAGCTGTCCCTCAAGCTTTGAATAGCTTGTAGGATTCATGTCACAACCCATAATTTGTATTTGTGCAATAAAATCTTTTTGCTTAATACCCCGGTCTTTGCGGATACGCTCAATATTTTTTCCAACTAAATTTTTATTTCCATAGATTTGCTTTCTTATTTTCATAAATCAGAATTCCTTTTTAGAATGTTTGCTTATATTATATTTTAATAAAGACTTGTCATAATTCTAATTTGGAATTATAATGAAATAAAATTCCAAATTAGAATAAAAAGAAAGGACAAAACTAATGGATATTAAACTGGAAATTTTAAGCGAAGTCATAAGCGAAGCAATTCACGAGGCAATCGAATATATTCACATAGATGCAGACAAATTGGTTAATTCCGTCAGCATTCTAGCTTTGGGGAAAATACAAAAGATTCTCCAGGACGAATCAATCACAGAGGACTTTGATGTAGTTGAGAAAATAGTTGAAATATTCGAAAAATATAATCTTGATGCAGGTATCCGGCACGATTTTGGATAATGAATATACAATAAAAAAGCTGTCTCATTCGAGACAGCTTTTCATGTTTTAATTAGTCTACCAGTTCGATAATTGCCATTTCTGCGGCATCACCGCGTCTTGTGCCAGTTTTAATGATTCTGGTATAACCGCCGTTACGCTCTGCATACTTAGGAGCGATTTCTTCAAACAGCTTATATACTACGCTTTTCTTCATTAAGTAAGCTAAAGCACTTCTTCTGGAAGCTAAGGTGTTATCCTTACCCAGAGTAATCATCTTTTCTGCCATACATCTAACTTCTTTAGCACGGCTCAAGGTTGTTTCAATCTTGCCGTTTTCTAAGAGAGATGTTACAAGGTTTCTGAGCATAGCAATTCTCTGGTCGGTAGGACGACCCAGTTTTCTTGTACCCGGCATCTTATTACCCTCCTTATTAAATCGGTTTGTTCAGCGGGCCTGACAGCTGATGCTGCATAGAGGATGAAGGCCTGCCGAATCGTTCATTAGTCTTCTTTTTTTGCGAAAGTCTGACCTAAACCGTGAAGCTTTTCAATCACTTCTTCTAAGGACTTGCGGCCCAGGTTTCTAACCTTAACCATGTCTTCCTCAGTACGCTTTGTCAGATCTTCTACCGTATTGATACCGGCACGCTTTAAGCAGTTGTAGGAACGAACGGAAAGGTCAAGTTCTTCGATAGTCATCTCCAGAACCTTTTCCTTCTTGCCTTCTTCCTTCTCAATCATAATTTCTGCATTCTTTGCTTCTTCGGATAAATCGATGAACTGCATTAAATGCTCGTTAATGATTTTAGCAGCAAGGCTAACCGCTTCATCGGGACGAATGGAACCGTCTGTCCAAACTTCCAGCGTGAGCTTATCATAATCGGTAATTTGTCCAACACGGGTGTTTTCAACAAAGTAGTTCACCCGGTGAACCGGTGTATAAATTGAGTCAACAGGGATGACGCCAATGATGTTCTGGTTCAGCTGCTTGTTGCGTTCAGCGGAAACATAGCCTCTGCCTTTGCAGAAAGTAATTTCCATGTACAGCTTTGCATCCTTGTTTAAGGTTGCGATGTGAAGATCGGGATTGAAAATCTCGATATCAGAGTCCAGCTTAATGTCGCCGGCTTTGATTTCACCTTCGCCCTCTTTTTCAATGTATACAACCTTCGGTGTATCGCAATGGAGCTTGACAGCAATCTGCTTAATATTGAGGATAATTTCAGTAACATCCTCTTTAACACCCGGAATGGTAGAAAACTCATGAAGAATACCATCGATTTTCACGCTGGTAGCTGCTGCACCGGGGAGAGAGGATAACAGCATTCTTCTCAGTGAGTTACCAAGAGTTGTACCGTAACCACGCTCTAAGGGTTCAGCAACGAATTTTCCGTATTTTCCATCGGGGTCAAGTTCCAAACACTCAACATTTGGTTTTTCAATTTCCAACATAGACGAAACCCTCCTTATTCTTGGTTAATTGTCACGCACACGACTGTGCGTTTAGGCGCCGAGGGTAATCCTGATCATATTGCAATGAACAGACAAGCACTCTATTATCTTGAATAAAGTTCGACAATCAGATGCTCTTCAACCTCATAGTCAATATCATCTCTCTGCGCAAAAGCAATAACCTTACCGGTCAGAGTGTTTTTATCCATATCTAACCACTTCGGAACCTGTCTTGTGGAATTTGCTTCAACAACTTCCTTCATTCTTTCGGAGTTCTTGGTCTTTTCCTTCAAGGTAATAACGTCACCAATTTTAACACGGTAAGAAGGAATATCAAGTCTTTTACCGTTTACTAAAATGTGACCGTGGTTAACCATCTGTCTGGATTCGCGTCTTGTATTAGCAAGACCCAGTCTGAATACAACATTATCCAGTCTGGCCTCTAACAGCTGAAGCAGGTTTTCACCGGCAATACCCGGCATTTTGATGGCACTTTCATAAGTTCCTCTGAACTGCTTTTCGAGCATACCGTAGATAAACTTAACTTTCTGCTTTTCGGTAAGCTGGCGGCCATATTCACTCTGCTTTTTTCTCGTCGGCTTGGGATTTCTGTTAGAGCTCTTATCAATACCCATAACAGAAGGCTCAATACCTAACGTTCTGCATCTTTTCAATATAGGCTGCATATTTCTAGCCATACGTTTATCCTCCTATCTTCAAAAATTTTGAATCAAACTCTTCTTCTTTTCGGCGGTCTGCAACCGTTGTGAGGAATCGGGGTAACATCTTTAATCATGCTAACCTCAAGACCTGCTGCCTGCAGTGCACGGATTGCAGCTTCTCTGCCGGAACCGGGACCCTTAACATACACCTCAACGGTTTTAAGACCATGTTCCATTGCAGCTTTAGCTGCGGTTTCTGCTGCCATCTGTGCAGCAAACGGCGTGCTCTTTCTGGAGCCACGGAAGCC
>JAFQWH010000084.1 GCA_017407515.1 Clostridia bacterium
AAAAATGAGGTTTCTGCTACTAACAAAAACCTCACATTGGCGGACGGGGTGGGATTCGAACCCACGTGCCGGAGTTACCGACAAACTGATTTCGAGTCAGCCCCGTTATGACCACTTCGATACCTGTCCGTGTATATGTTAATGCTCTTTTTTAGGGAGCAAAAAACAATCAAATTATAGAATTTTGTTAGAAATGGCTAGAAAAACCGCTAGATAAGGGTGTAAAAACAAGGTTTGAACCTCGCTTAAACCCGCACGGTTAAGCCATTTGTGGGGGTACAGTTACAGTGTAACCGAGGGGATTTCGAGTCGTTCTCGTTATGAGCCCTTCGATACCGCTCCGTATGAGAAATAAAGAAAAAATATCCTTTCTTATTTTACCCGATTCTATTAGCTTTGTCAAGGGTTTCTCCCCGCCTGTTTTGGAGCTGCAGCAATCATAAAACCCGTTGTTTTTTCATACATTTTACTAAAATGTATGTCAGGGAGCGAGGATTATGCAAGAATATTTGGTTGCCTGCCAAAATAAATGGTGGCATTTTTTTATGAAACCCTTTTACGGTCTGTGTTACAAAACGGGAGAGGGTGGACGGTTTGCCGGCTTTGAGGTGCTTCTGGCGGAAGCCTGCGAAGATTTTTGTGCGGTGGCAATAGGGGACAGGATTCAGCTTGTCTGTCAGGACAAGGCGGGCAGGATTATCAGTTTAACCATGGAGGAGGGCTCCTGGCAGAAAACCGTACTGCTGGAAAGTAAGTCTCAGGCACCGTACCCTAAGCATTTTTCCCTGGTGCCCATAGGCCGGTTTTTGAATTTATTTTATGTCATTACCTATCAGGAAAAACATATGCTGGTGCACCAAATTTTGGGTGGAAGTGGGCAAACGCCTACGGTGGTGGACCGCCTTACCTTAAGGTCACCGGCGTTTTTGGTCGCCCGAAACAGCGGCACGGACCTTTCGGTTTTCTACGAGAACGAGTCCGGGGTCAGCGGCTTTCGGATTTTTCGCTGGTCAAAGAAAGATTTCGGCGGTTTTGTGCCGGTGAATCCGGCGTTGGGCGGTTTGGTTTGCGGCGTTTTACCGGAAACGGGAGACCGGATGCATTATTGTGCTCTGCAGTCGGTCCAATCGGTTTGCAATCTGGTTTACTTTGAAAAAACCGAAGACGGGGGATTTACAGAGCCGGTTACCGTCAACTTAGATTGCCCTGGGGAGGCAATTCCTGTTTTTTGTCGTGACGGTGAAAAACTGTATCTTTCCTGGTGTGAAAACGGGTGCGTTATGTCCTCATACATAACAGACGGCGGCACAAAGTGGACAAAGCCGGTTCGGTATATGAAGGGTAGCGGCGTTGAGCCGGTGCTGTATACCGTTTGCCGGGCAGGAGAAATCCGGCAGGCTTACGGTTTTGAAAAAGACCGGGAAATTGTTTTTTATATCGGCGAGGGGCTTTCCGAGCCGATAGAGAAGAAACAGCCGAAGATTTTTCGGCCGGCAGGCTACGAAGCGGAGGAATTTGCAAAAAGCATGGGAGCCGATAAGGGGAAAGTTGTGCCGGAAAAGGACCCGGTGACAGAACAGCTGAAAGCAGAATTTTCACAGCTGAAAGAACAGGTGTTTTCCCTGCGTAGACAGCTTTCGGAGATGACGGAAAGAGTTGAAAGGCTGGAAAAGAAGGAAAAATCCAATGGCGGGGTGGCTGCTCAGGTTTCGGTAAATTAAAAAAGCTGTGACTCAAGTCACAGCCTTTTTTTAAACAATAAACAAATGTTCAATTAAAATTTTAAAACCCATGATGATTAAAATCACGCCGCCCAAAATTTGTGCCCGACGGCCCAGTGCACAACCTGCACATTTTCCCAAAAGAGCACCGAGGGTGCATAGGACAAAGGTGATAAGCCCGATGGTTGCAATGCTAAACCAGATATTGATTGAAACAAAGGCGAAGGTAACGCCGGCGGCCAAAGCATCAATACTGGTGGCGATTGCCAAAATCAGCAGAATACGGAACTGGGTGCTGCCGGAGGCCTCTTCGTCACAACGAACGGCATCTAAAATCATCTTCGCACCGATATACCCTAACAAAATAAAGGCAACCCAATGGTCAAACGCCATAATATAACCGCTGAAAAGCTGTCCTGCTGCCCAACCGATAAGGGGCATTAACGCCTGGAAAAAACCGAAGAAGAAGCCAAACTTTAAGGCATCTTTTAAGCGGAGATTGGGAATTGCCATGCCGTTTGAAAGAGAAACGGCAAAAGCGTCCATAGACAGGCCGACGGCGATCATAATAAGCTCAAAAATTTGCATGGAGACCTCCTGTAACTTGCTGGCATAATCATACGGACACAACAAAAGACCCTGCAAGTGGGTCTTTTGTTTGTTGTATATGCTTTTTACAGTTCAAACTTATCGTGGATTGCACGAACGGCTTTCGCTTCATAGCCAGCATCAATCAGGACAGAAACCTTGATTTCGGAAGTTGCAATCATATGAATGTTAATCTGTGCATCATACAGTGCTTCAAACATTTTAGCGGCAACGCCGGGGTTTGAAACCATGCCGGCACCAACGATGGAAACCTTAGCAACGTCTTTGTTGGAGCTGAGGCTTTCGTAAGCGATGGTGTCTTTGTTTTCTTCTAAGAGAGCCAGAGCTTCTTCTAAGTGTTCTTCTGTGGTAGTGAAACTGATGTCCTTCTTGCCTTCGCGGCCGATGGACTGCAGAATAATATCTACATTGATGTTTTTCTTAGCTAAAAGGGAAAAGATTCTGAACGCTTTTCCCGGTGTATCCTCAACGCCGCAAATAGAGATACGGGCAACGTCTGTATCCTTTGCGACACCTCTAACTAACATTTTTTCCATATTAACAACCTCCTTAACGATGGTGCCCTCAGCTCTTGTCAGACTGGAACGGACACAGATATTAACATTGTATTTTTTACCCAATTCAACGGAGCGGTTATGCAGTACATTAGCACCTAAGCTTGCCAGCTCCAGCATTTCGTCAAACGTAATTTCGTCCAGCTTTGATGCGTTCGGCACAATTCTGGGGTCGGTGGTGTAAACGCCGTCAACGTCGGTATAAATTTCGCAAAGGTCAGCATGCATTGCAGCTGCCAGTGCAACTGCGGAGGTATCAGAACCGCCGCGGCCTAAAGTGGTAATATCGCCGTATTTGTTAATGCCCTGGAAACCGGCAACGATGACGATGTTGTTTTTATCCAGCTCCATCTGCAACCGTTCCTGCTCAATTCTTCTGATGCGGGCACCGGAATACTTGGAGTTGGTATGAACGCCAACCTGCCAGCCGGTTAAGGAAACAACGGGGAAGCCCAGCTTTTCGATTGCCATAGCAAGCAGAGAAATAGAAATCTGCTCACCGGTGGAGAGAAGCATATCCATCTCACGCTTGGAGGGGTTGGGGTTAATTTCTTTTGCTTTTGCAATCAAATCATCAGTAGTGTCGCCCTGGGCGGAAACAACAACAACGACCTGATTGCCGGCTTTGTAAGTGCTTGTAATAATGTCTGCCACGTTAAAAACGCGTTCAGCATTAGCAACAGATGAGCCGCCGAATTTTTGAACTATGAGACTCATGGGAACCATCCTTTCGATTTAATAACAACTAAATATTTTAAAACTTTTAGTTATGAGCAAACAAAATACCTAAGGTATCAGGGCCGCAGTGGGACGAAATGGTACAGCCGGCACGGGTGAGAAGCACCTCGGAGAACATACCGGTATCAACCACTGCCTGATAGACCGAATTAACAACGTCATCAGCACAGCCGGCGTGGGTCACAAAGATTCGCTTTGTGTCAATATCGCCTGCGGATAAGCGTTCTTCAACGTATTTTTGCAGAACTGCTTTAAACTTCCCGCGATATTTTTTGCCGACGTCCATCTTGCCGCCGGAAACCTCAATACAGGGCTTAATGCTGAGTAGGTTAGCCCCTAATGCCGAGAGGGCACTGCAACGGCCGCCTTTTCGCAGAAACTCTAAATTGTCTACAATAAAGCTTGCGTCTACCTTTTCTGCGTACGCTTTTGATTTTTCAACGATTTCTTCGGCAGAAGCACCGCCGGCGAGCAGCTCGGCAGCGTTTAAAAGGGTTAACGCCTCACCGGTTGAAAGGTTTAAAGAATCAACAATGAAAACCTTGCCGGGAAAATCTTCTGCTGCCAAACACGCGTTTTGATAGGTGCAGGAAAGACCGGAGCTCAAAGTAAAATGCACAACCTGGTCAGCCTCCTGCAGGAGCTTTTCAAAGTATTCTAAAAAATCACCTACGGAAATAGCGGAGGTTTTAGGCATAACGCCATCTTCTGCTACTTTTTTATAAAGCTCGTCGGGGGTAATTTCAACACCGTCCCGATAGCTTGTTTCACCAAAGGTTATGTACAAGGGTAAGCAGGTAATATGATATTTTTCCAGCATTTCCGGAGACAAATCACAAGTGGAATCTGCTGATAAAATAATGGTATTGCCCACAAAAATCCTCTCCTTTTTTGTCGCAATGTGCGGCTATGTTTGCGTAATGCACGATATGGACAGAATTATAATTATTATATCATTATAATATACGAGTGAAAAATTGTCAATATGACGATGGAGAAATATGTCTTTGGAATTACGAAAAACTTTCAATTTATTGCAAAAATTAAGGAACGTGTAGAACTTTTCGGGGATTTCTCATATTTTTATTTACAAAAATTCGGTTTTGTGGTATGATAAACTATGGAAAACCATATGTTGACAAAATAATTTTTTGTTTTGCGGTTTATAATAAAAATCAGCACAAGGAAAGGAAGCGAGACAATGGCAAACGAAGTAGTAAAAACATTGACTGAAGTAAATTTTGAACAAGAAGTTTTAAAGGCAGATAAGCCGGTGTTGGTAGATTTTTGGGCGTCCTGGTGCGGCCCCTGCCGAATGGTTTCGCCTCTGATTGACCAGATTGCCGAGGCATATCAGGATAAAGCAATCGTAGGCAAGGTAAACGTTGACGAGGAAGCTCCTCTTGCTATCCGCTACAACGTTATGACCATTCCCACGGTGATTATTTTTAAAAACGGCGAAATTATAGACCAGGTTTCCGGTGCATACCCGAAAGCACAGTTTGAGGAAATGCTTGAAAAAGCATTATAGACAGGAGATTTTTCATGATTACAGGAAAACAAAGAGCACATCTTCGCTCTCTGGCAAATGGCATTCCCGCCATTTTGCAAATTGGTAAGGGCGGCATCAATGATAATTTTTTAAAGCAGGTTGATGACGCTTTAGAAGCCCGGGAGCTGGTTAAGGTCACAATTTTAGAAACAGCTTTTTTAGACACCAAGGCAACCTGTGGTCAGGTGGCAGAGCTGCTCGGCGCTGAACCCGTTCAGGCCATTGGTTCTAAATTCGTATTATACAGAGAGTCAAAAGACAATAAAACCATTGAAATTTAAGGAATGATTTTGTGAAAACTGGTTTATACGGTGGCACCTTTGACCCCTTGCATAACGGACATATCAAGGTAGCACAGGCGGCAAAAAATCACCTGCAGCTTGACAGAATTATTTTTATTCCTGCTGGGGACCCGCCCCATAAAACGGAGCAGGAGATTACAGACAAAGCCCATCGCCTTGCCATGGTAAAAATGGCGGCTGAGGCCGTGGGTGCGTCCGTTTCCGACTGGGAGCTTTCCCGCAAGGAGAGAAGTTACAGCGTGGAAACGGTCCGGCATTTTAAAGAGCTTTACCCTGATGATGAAATCTTTTTTATTATCGGTGCCGACTCTTTTCGTGACTTGCCCTCCTGGTGGCATTACCGGGAACTGATGGGCATGTGCAATTTCGTGGTGGTGTCTCGCCCGGATGTGGAGAAGTCTACGTTTTTATCTCGTTTCGACGGGGACGAAATACCCCCCAGAGTTTTCTTTTTAGACAATATTTTTATGGATATTTCTTCAACCGGAATCCGTCAGATGGTAAAAGAGGGAGAAGACATTTCCCGGCTGGTACCCCCGGCGGTTGCGGGTTACATTAAAACAAACGGTTTATACAAAGGTTAAAAGCAGGAACAAACGGAGGAAACAATGGAATTTTCCAAAATGGATCTTGAATCAATGGAGAAAAAACTGCAGGATATGTTGACGGAGAAACGGTACCGTCATTCTCTCGGCGTTATGGAAACGGCGGTGGAGATGGCAAAGAGTTTCGGCGTTAATCCGGAAAAGGCCCGTCTTGCAGGGCTTTTGCACGACTGTGCCAAGGACATTGAGAAAAACAAGCGGATACCCCTTTGCAAGGAACTGGGCGTTCCCCTAGACCCTATCAAGAAAGAGAGCAAGGGTCTGATTCATGCAGATTTAGGTGCTAAAATGCTGGAAACAGAATTCGGCATTTCCGATCCGGATATTATCAATGCGGTTAAGTACCATACCTTGGGCAGAGAAAATATGTCTGATCTTGAAAAAATTCTGTATTTAGCTGATATTGTTGAGCCGAATCGCGTGCCCTTTGAGGGAATAGAGGAGCTTCGTTCTCTTTGCAAAACCAATTTAGATTGTGCTATGCTCTTTGCCTTGGAGCGTTCCATTGACTATATTCAACATCGGCACAAAACTCTACATAGCCAAACACTTCAGGCACAGCAATATTTCTTAGAGGTATGTAAGGAGAAGGTGACAGGATGACATCTTTAGAAAAAACAAAAGCAATAGTTAAACATCTGGATAATAAAAAGGCAAAAGACATTAAGGCCCTAAAGGTTTCGGATTTAACTCTTTTAGCAGATTATTTCGTGATTTGCTCAGCCCAGTCTTCCACCCAGGTAAAAGCCCTGGCAGACACGTTAGAGGAAGAAATGGAGAAAAAAGAAATTTGTCTGTTCCAGAAAGAGGGCAAGCAGGGCTTTAACTGGATTTTGATGGATTATTCCGATGTCATTGTGCATATATTTTATCAGGAAACCCGCGAATTTTACGGTCTGGAGAAGCTCTGGTCTGATGCTGAAGAGCTTTGCTTAGACGAGATTATAGAGGAGGACTAAAGAGGATGGAGTATCAGTTTCAAAACATTGAAAAAAAATGGCAGGATTATTGGTATAAAAACAACACGTTCCGTGCCAAAGATGATTATACCATGCCGAAGTTTTACGGTTTGGTAGAATTCCCTTACCCGTCGGGTCACGGCTTGCACGTTGGTCACCCCAGAAGCTACACGGCACTTGACATTGTTGCCCGTAAACGCCGCTTAGAGGGTTATAATGTGCTGTATCCTATCGGTTGGGACGCTTTCGGCCTGCCCACAGAGAATTTTGCGATTGCTAACAAAATTCACCCCAAGAAAGTTACGGCAGATAACGTAGCTAACTTTAAGCGTCAGCTCCAGAGCATCGGTTTCTCCTTTGACTGGACCCGTGAGATTAACACCACCGATTCATCATACTATAAATGGACCCAGTGGATTTTCTTAAAGCTGTTTGAAAAGGGCCTTGCTTATAAGCAGGAGATGCCTATTAACTTCTGTACTTCCTGTAAGGTTGGACTTGCAAACGAGGAAGTTGTAAACGGCGTTTGCGAACGTTGTGGCAGCGAAGTTGTCCGCCGGAATAAGAGCCAGTGGATGCTGAAAATTACCGAGTATGCACAGCGACTCATTGACGATTTGGATGACCTTAATTACATAGAAAAGGTTAAAACTCAGCAGAAGAACTGGATTGGCCGTTCCGAGGGTGCTGAGGTAGAATTTAAAATCAGCGGTACAGACGAAAAAGTAACGGTATACACCACCCGTCCTGACACCCTGTTTGGTGCAACCTATATGGTTCTGTCACCGGAACACCCCTATGTTGACCAGTTTAAAGATAAGATTAAAAACTACGACGAAGCGGTGGCTTACCGCGAGAATGCGGCTAAAAAGTCTGAGTTTGAACGTACCGAGCTTGCAAAAGACAAAACCGGCGTCCGCTTAGACGGTCTTTATGCCGTAAATGAGCTTGTTTATAAAACTAAGCAGTACACATTGGAAGAATATGCAGATGCAATGCGCAACAACTTCGGTATGCCGTATTCTGACGCTTATGCAGAAAAGCTTACTATCGAAGTTGTAAAAGAAGTTGCGGCAAAGGGTCATAAGATAACAGAAGAGCAGATAGCAGAAATTTTTATGCGTGTTCGTGCAAATGAAATTGATGCATTCCGTAAGAAGAAGTATCAGGAACTTTATGAAAAAGTCAAGGCTCTTCCGAAATTTGGTAACGATATTGACGATGTTGACCTTTTCGGTCGCGAAGTTGCTTATACATATACAAAGCCTGTGGAACAGTATGAAAACCCAAGAGGTGGCAAGTATCATGCAGGGCTTTATCCGGTATCTGCGAACGTGCCTTTAGGTCTTCAGACAGGCGCAACGCCGGACGGACGACTAGCCGGAACTCCTATTGCAGACGGCGTATCACCGGTTGCGGGAAGCGATGTAAACGGACCGACAGCGGCGGCAAACTCTGTTGCAAAGCTTGACCACGGAATCGCATCAAACGGAACACTTTTCAATATGAAGTTCCATCCGTCAGCCCTTTCGGGTGCATCGGGAATTGGTGCATTTATTTCGCTTATACGTGCCTTCTTTGACCAGAAGGGTATGCATATGCAGTTTAACGTAGTAAGCCGTGAAACACTTCTGGACGCACAAAAGCATCCGGAAAACTACAAGAATCTTGTGGTACGAGTTGCGGGATATTCTGCAATGTTTACAACTCTTTCAAGGTCCTTGCAGGATGACATTATAAACAGAACCCAGCAAGAGGGATTCTAAAATAAAAAAGTATTTAATTAATTAGGAGGAAATTATAATGGAAGCATTAGGTATGGTAGAAACAAGAGGTTTGGTTGCGGCAATCGAAGCTGCA
>JAFQWH010000085.1 GCA_017407515.1 Clostridia bacterium
GTCAATAGAAAGCTTGTGGAATTCATAAAAATTCTTCCACCATTCATAGCCTGTTCCAAGCTCTGCACCAAGGTATGCATCAGCAATATCGCAGCCCATAGCAGGGGCTACGTAAAAGGCACCCATGGCTAAAACGTTAACACCGTTACCGGTAATAGCACGCAGGGCAGCCGGAACGCTTTCAACAACGCCGGCGTGAACATGGGGGCATTTGCTTGCCGCAATGTGAATACCCATACCTGTGCCGCAGAACAGGAGAGCTCTTTCAAACTCGCCCTCTGAAATCATAGCACCGGCACGGAGTCCAACGCGGTGGAACATCAGGTCGGTATCGTCCGGGTCAGAATCAGCTTTAACGCCAATATCGGTTACGGTCCAGCCTTTTTCTTTTAGATGTTCAACAACCGCCTCTTTAAGAGGAAATCCCGCAAAGTCTGCCCCAACTAAAATTTGTTTGTCTTTAATTGTTTTCATGTTTCTCTCCTTTTATTTTAATTTTCAAATATAGTTTCCACTAACATACCTGCAAACAGCCAATGCATTTCTCTTGTCGGATGATTGATTTTGTTTGAAAGCAACTCGGTGACATTTACACCACTTTCAGAAAGCAATTTCCATTTTGCATAGCAGTCACACACGGCAATCCCCTTATCTTTGCAAATAGCTTTTGCCTCATCTAAAAACCGGTCAAAAATCCCCTCGTTCTGAATTTTCATTGTCCCTTCTGCATTGCCGGTTGCAAAGGCAGGGAAAATACCGGCGCTAATGGATGTGTTCATCATGTTCGGCGTCATAAAAATAATTTCACTGCCGGTGTTTTTAATCTGGTCAAAAATGCTGGTCAAGGAATTACAATAGTTTTCTAAATTATCCATACCAAAATAACTGTCATTCAGTCCAAAACAAACCACTGTCAAATCCGGCTTGTAGCAAAGAACATCACGTTCAATTCTCTTTAAAGCTTCTGTGGCCTTATCTCCCGATACCCCTGCATTGATAATATGAATCGGTGCATCCGGATATAAATAAGCCAAAATTTCTTTAACACGGTTATGATAAACATTTTTTGCGTCACAAACTGTACCGAGCTGTCTGCCGGGCTTTTCATAAAGTTCAAAGCAGCCTTGGGTCACACTGTCGCCCAAAAAGGCTATGACAGGTGTTTTTGTTTCTAAGGGGTGCTGTCCCTTTTCTATAATTTTTTTTATAATATCCATATAAACCCTCCATTCTATAATTCCATTATAAAGTCCTGCCCTTTTAATGAACATAAATTATCGAACATAAAAATATGTGTTTTTGTTCGCATTCGCTTGTATTTTTTAATAGAAAGTGATATGATATAAAAAAAGTCTGTGAGGTGAGCTATGGTGAGCTACGCAATAGAACTAAACCCTGCTTTATGTGACGAGGCAAACCGCTTGCAACTATCCCTGCATCATTTTGGTCACTCAATCCTTGGCACCTGGTGGAAAAGCGAGGGTGAGACCATACAGTGTTCTCAGCTTTACTATATTGTAAAAGGCTCTGCCAACGTTTTGTGTAATGACGAAACCCTGTTGACCATGACCGCAGGAAACTGGTATCTGCTCCCCACCGGCACCAAAGTTACATATTGGTGCGATGATTTTATGGAAGAATTCTACTTTCACTTTAAATTATGCGATATTGACCGCGTTGACCTTTTGGAAAATTGCGTTGGACCTTACACAATGCCCATTTTCGAAGATAAAACAGAGCTATTTTTAAAACTATTAAAAAGCAGTTCCCCCGTTGACGGAATCCGCCTGCAAAATGAACTGTTTTCAAATTTACTGAATATGATTGATGCCTGTGGTATTACCTTAAAAAAAACTGAGCTCTCCCCTTGTGTGTCAAAGGCAATTTCTTACATCCACAGTCATCTTTCCATAGGGTTATCTGTGAGTGAGATTGTCAAGCACAGCTATGTTTCAAAAACGACTTTAGAGAAATATTTTAAACGTGAGCTGGGGGTTTCTGTTCACGAATACCTCTATAACAGCGTTATGTTCGAGGCAAGCCAAATGCTTCTTAAAACCGATTTATCCATCCGTGCCATTAGTGAACAATTCGGTTTTTGCGACCAGTTCTATTTTTCAAAATGTTTTAAAGATAAATTCGGAAAATCGCCTAGAGATTACCGAAATACAGTACCCATGTAAAAACCGGGAACAGATTTCTCTGTTCCCGGTTTTTCTTTTTTCTCTTCTTTTTTACACTTTCCTTTCATAGAATAAAAACGGAGGTGTTTTTCTTGATTATTAAAGCTATAAAGAAAAAAACCATTCTGTTAACCGTTCTGATTCTCGCCTCTTTTTTGGCTATGATACTAACCCCTGCCGCTATTTACACCGCCGCAAAAGACAGCGAGGAAGAAAAGAAATTTATTAAATGGGTGGACTTCGGTGTTCCCTACGAAGCCTTAGACGCTGCCCTGTCTGTCGATATTAAAACCCACACAGAGGAAAACCAAACGCCTATCTCCTGGATAGATATTTTAGCATACCTTGCCTCAAAATACGGCGGCGATTTTTCTCATTTCAAAAAAAGCGACATTGAAAAACTGACCCAAAGGGTTAAAGAGCAAAATACCACCATTGATGAGTTAGGCAGCTCCCTCAAAACCTATGCCTATTTTAAAGAGGCGTACGGTGCCGTACTATCCGGGTTTGTAGGAGATTACACCATAGAGGTGCCAGACCCGGAAAACCCGGAACAAACCACTATGGAATCCCGTTATGGTCTCCGGGTTTTCTCGCCCATTGCCAAAGGCTACAGTTACAGCCATTTTGATGATTTCGGTGTCTCCCGTTCCTACGGCTACAAGCGAAAGCATTTAGGCCACGATATGATGGGCAGTGTCGGAACGCCTATTATCGCCATTGAGTCCGGCACCATCGAGTGTGTCGGCTGGAACCAGTACGGCGGCTGGCGTATCGGTATTCGCAGCTTTGATAAAAAGCGGTATTATTACTATGCACACCTCAGGAAAGACCACCCCTATAACGATATGTATGAGGGAAAGGTTATCACAGCCGGCGACGTCATCGGTTATCTCGGCATGACGGGATACAGCCCCAAAGAAAACGTAAACAATATTAACACGCCCCACCTGCACTACGGCCTGCAGCTTATTTTTGATGAAGAAACACAAAAAGACGGTACCAACCAGATTTGGATTAACCTCTACGCTATTACAAAGCTCTTAGAGAAAAACAAATCTGCCGTGTACCGTGAAGATAAAGAATATTACCGAAAATATGAAATGTTTATAAAAGAAACCGAGGATTAAAAAGGGAGGCTGCTGTATGAACAAATTTGAAATAGAAATTTTAGTTTCTGATGACATTGTCCGTGTTGAAGTAACCGGCAAAATTATTGACACCGCCTTTGCGGCAGATTTGTTTGACACCTTGACAAAAATTGGTGTCAGCGTTGATTTAATCAGCTTAGCACCGGGTAGCCACCGCCTGGGTTTATTGACTTTTTCTGTTTACAACCGTGATTTTTCCAAGGTTTTAAAGGCGGCGGCACAGTGGAAAAACGGCACCGCTCTCCGCATCTGCGTCCAGGGTGGCTATTCAAAAATCACCCTTTGCGGTGCACGTCTTTCTCAGGAAACAGGTGTCGCCTCCCGTTGCTTTCACGCCATCTCTCAGGCAGACACCGAAGTTGTTCTGGCTACGGCATCTGACACCACCCTTTCCTTTTTAGTGCCAACCGATGCGTTAGACAGAACTGTCAGTTCGTTAGAAGAAACCTTTGGCACAAATTGTCAAGATACATAAGCCTCAATGTCTTCAAAGGTAATGTTTTTGTGTAGTGCTAAATTGATGCCGTTTGCCACAACCTTGGAAACCCGTTCCACCAAAAGGTCTACCTCTTTCGGGGTGACCATAAACCCTGCCAGGGTTTCCGGCAAGGCTTCCTTTAGCATAGCATACTGTTCTTCAGGGTCAAGAGAAGACAGCGACTCATAGAGCTTGCTGTTTTCCTTGGCTTTTTCTGTATCTGCCGCAAGCTTTAGGGTATCTGCCGTTATGGTTGCCGCATCAATCACCGTGGGGACCCCAATGGCAATCACAGGAACGCCCAGGGTGCTTTTATCCAGAGCTTTTCGTTTGTTCCCCACCCCGGCACCGGGACTGATGCCCGTATCACAAATCTGTACGGTGGTACTGATTCTGTCCATGCTTCTGGCGGCTAAGGCGTCAATTACAATAACAGCATCGGGCTTAATTTTATCGGTAACTCCTTTAACAATTTCTCCCGTTTCCATACCGGTAGTGCCTAAAACCCCGGGAGAAATGGCACAAACGGGACGGATTCCCTCATCAATCTGGTCGGGGATATATTCTAACAAATGCCGGGTGACCATAAGCCTTGCAATTACCTCCGGGCCTAAAGCATCCGGCGTAATACTGCGGTTCCCCAAACCTACCACTAAAACATTGCTTTTTTCTTTAATGGGAAGGAGCCTTTTCAGCTCGTCTGCTATCACACGGCACAGCTTTTCATAATCCTCCCCCTCGGCAATGTTAATATGAGGAAATTCAATGGTGATATAGTTCCCGATGGGTTTTCCCATCTGCACTTGTGCTTTTAGGGATTCAATTCCGATACGGGAGATGTGGATATTCTCCTTGTCCTCCTGACGAACGGTTACTCCCGACAGCTCCGTTGCCGCTTCCATCAGCATTTCATGGAGCTCAATGGCTAAATCTGTCCGAACGTTTTGCATAAAAACCTCCTGTTTTCCGTTTTTTTGTTAGTATCGTAAAAACAGCCGGAAATTATGCCGGTGCAATAAAAAAAGCTGAACCTTAAGGTTCAGCTTTTTTTAAGAAAAATGGAATTAACCAACGATTTCGTCGCCGTGTTCCTTCATCCAGGCAACACCTGCTTCAACAGCTTCGTAAGGCTCTTCGCCTTCCTTTGCAACAACTGCGTTGGTATGCAGAATAACGCCGTCAATAGCACCCTTGTTAATCATTTCCTGTGCTCTTTCCAGCTGGTAAACAACTGCTTTAGCGGTTGCAGGGCTAGCTGCACCGAAGTCGTACAGGTAGCAACCAACCAGATGCTTCTTGCCCTTTGTCAGGTCAAGATACAGGTCAATGTACTTGTCGTAGTCTTCTAAAACTTCTTTTTCGTTCCAGAACCAGAGGCTAACGCCGTCAAATTCGTTTAAGAAGCTCTTGATAACTTCCATGTCGTTCTGACGGAAGTTTTCGGTGTATAATACAACCCAGAGTTCAAGACCTGCAGCGTGCAGCTCTTCACGATATTTTGCAATCAGCTCAGGGGTGTAGTTTGTGAAGTTATTGGTAGGATTAGAGGGGCTGAAGAAGTCATCAAAAATACCTCTGCAGATATTTTTATATGTCTTAGAGAGCTCACAAACCTCAGTAACGTGTTCGGGATGTTCCCAAGCATAGTTAATAGACCAGCCAACATTTGCGACGTCCTTTGCAAGTTCTGATTCATGACGTCTGTCGCAGGGCAGATCCATCGGTACTAAGAAAGTATTGGTAGCACCTAAATAATATGTACCTTCAACCGGGGGCATTGCAGATTCTTTTTTAATGCCGAACTTTTCATAAAGACTGTTTGTGGGATGGCCCCAAATCCAAAAATGTTCTCTTAATTTTGACATAATCGTTTCTCCTTTTTATCATAGTACAGAATATGCTGTTTACATTGTATCATATATAACGTAAAAAACAAGGTAAAAATGCGTACAAAATATGTCATTATACGTAACGCCCTATCCATAAAACGTCTCGTTTTTCATGAACAAAGGTGTCCCTGAATTCTCATTTAAAAAACTGTAAAAAGGCTTGATTTTTAGGGTTTTGCGTGTTATGATTAAAATGGTTATTACACAAAGAAAGTACGGAGGTTTTTTATGTCTCAGTTAAACCCTACTTTATGTGAAAATTTAAACCGTATCAGGCTTACGCTTCTCTATTTCGGTCATGCCAACGTGGGAAAGAGCTGGAAAGGGAAAACGCCCAGCCCCGATTTTTCCCGTCTGTATTACATTGTAAGCGGCAGTGCAGAGATTTACCACGGAAAGAACCAGACCCTAACCTTAGAAGCGGGGAATTGGTATCTCTTTCCTGCGGGGTTTTCCTTTGAATATGCCTGCCAGGACCATTTTGAGCATATTTATTTCCATTTAAAGCTTTGCAGCGTTGACCGAATGGATTTACTCCGCAACTGCAACAGTCCCTGCCGGCTTGCCCCTAAGGAAGACCCGACAGCCTTCTTTTTGCATTGTCTGAGCAGTCATGACATCGTGGACGGGCTCAAAATGCAACAAGCGGTATATTCCCTGTTACTGAACTTTGTAGCTGAAAATCATATTAAAATTATAAACTATGAGTATTCTCCTTGTGTTTCTGCCGCCATTCGGTACATTAACCAGAATTTATCCGTTCGGCTGACTGTTTCCGAGATTGCGGAAAACGCTTTCGTTTCCAAAAGTACCCTGGAGAAACGGTTTAAAAAAGAACTGGACACCTCGGTACACGACTATATTAACGATACGGCAATGTTTGAAGCCGGACAGCTACTCTCTAAAACCAAGCTGTCTGTCCTTTCCATCAGTGAAAAATTTGGTTTCTGTGACCAGTTTTATTTTTCCAAGCGGTTTAAAAAGAAGTTCGGAATGACTCCCAGAGACTACCGAAAAGCCGCACCTATGTAAAAAATGAGGATGCCAAAAGTTCAGACTGAAAAAAGGAGATGTAAAATTCTTTACATCTCCTTTTCTTATGATTATCCGATACCTTCGTCACCGTTTTCTTCCATCCATTTAACGCAGGCTTCCACTGCTTCATAAGGCTTAACGCCCGCTTTTGCCACAACCGCGTTGGTATGAAGAATCACCCCTTCAATGGTGCCGGTCTGTATCATCTCTCTTGCTTTTTCCAACTGATAAACAACCGCTTTTCCCGTTGCAGGTGCTTCTGCACCAAAATCATAGAGATAACAACCTACCATACGTTTCTTACCTTCAGTCAAATCAAAGAAAATATCAATCAGTTTATCATAGTCTTCCAGAACTTCTTGTTCATTCCAAAACCAAAGGCTAACACCGTCAAATACCTTCAAATATTTACGGATAACATCCATATCTACCTTGCCAAATTCCTCGGTATAGAGTACAACCCAGAATTCGAGACCGGCAGCGTGCAACTCATCACGGATAGTTTCCATCCTTTCGGTTGTGTAGTTTAAGTAATTATTCTTTTCATTGCTTTCACTGAAGAAATCGTCAAAAATGCCCATTCTGATGTTTTTATATTCTTTTGCCAGATTACAAACCTCAGTTACATTTTCAGGATGTTCCCAGGCATAGTTAATGGACCAGCCAACAGCAGCAACATCTTTTGCCAATTCTGTTTCATGGTGTCTGTCAACAGGAACGTCCATAGGCACTAAAAAGGTGTTTCTCGCTCCTAAATAGTAAGTCCCTTCAACCGGCGGCATATCAGAATCCTTTTTAATGCCAAAATGCTCATACAGGCTCCGTGCGGGATGACCCCAAATCCAACAATGCTCTCTTAATGTTTTCATCTTTCTCGCACCTTTCCAAATCTTTATAACTTACGTTCATTGTAACATGAAAAGCAGACAAAACAAGGTAAAAATCCGTATAAATTATGGAATTTTGCGTAAAAAAATTTTTTGAGAAAAAAGTAAATGGTTGCATTTTTCTTGTAATTGCGATACAATAATAAAGATAGAGTAATTTTTAAGAATTGGAGGCGAGTGTATGGATACCGTTCCCGGGCAAAGTCGAAGTACAATTGAATTAACATTAAACAGGGAACGTAGCATGCTTGCCTGACCTTTTTTCCATGCTGGGTTCCCGGAAAGGAACACCTATGGAAGAAACAAAAATGACAGAAGAAACTCTCCGCGATACCGTAGAGAGCCTTCTTGAAAAACAGCAATTTGCTAAAATCAGAGCTTTGCTTTGTGACATGAACTATGTAGATATTGAATCGGTATTAACCGAATTCCCGCCGGACGAAACCCTGCGGATTTTCAGAATGCTGCCTAAAGAAACCGCCGCTGAGGTATTTGCCGAAATGGATAGCTTCCTGCAGCAGTACATTGTGGAATCTATAACTGATGCCGAAGTGGGCCGCATTATGGACGAACTCTACATGGACGATACCGTAGACTTTTTGGAGGAAATGCCGGCAAAC
>JAFQWH010000086.1 GCA_017407515.1 Clostridia bacterium
CCGTTATACCTCTCTAAAAGCATTAGGTAATGATGTGTACTGGCTTGCGTTGACGGTTGATAACCCACGTCCGATGGTCGTTCCCTACGAAAAAGGCAGAAACGAAAGCAATCGTTTCTGCCTTTTTTTATATTGTTTTAACTTTCTTAGTCCTCAAAATACCCCAAAATCAGTTCTGCAACAATTTTTGTACCGATAGGCACACTGCTGATTTTCAGTTTTTCCTCACGGGTATGTACACCGGCACCTTCATAGCTGCCCAGGCAAACTGCCGGAACACCTAAAGACAGCGGAATGTTACAGTCTGTTGAGGCTGAAGCAGCATAACAAGGAAGCCCCGTATGCTTCGACTGAATTGCCATGCATTTTTCAGACATTTCATCAATCACCTTCTGGTCAACCTTGCCGGAACAGGGACGTTCCCCTAAAAGCTCAACTGTCAGCGTTACGCCCTTAGCTCTTGTGGCTTCCACAATCGCTTCAAAGGATTTCTGCATGAATGCAAGGCTTTCTTCATCATCGGAACGGTATTCATACATAGCAGAAACCTTTTGTGCAATGGTATTAACCGAGGTGCCGCCCTCAATAATTCCCACGTTGTAGGTTGTCTTAGTCCCCTCTTTTTTCGGCACTTCCTGCTCATACAGACGGCAAATCATGTCAGACATATAGTGAATCGCGTTTTTATTGCCAAAAGCACCGTAAGAATGGCCGCCCTCGGTTTCCAGCGTGACTCTGTACCGATGTGAACCAACACAGCGGTTGAAAATATGTGAATAACCACTGTCAACAGTATATAAAGCGGATACTCTGCCGGCATAATCCTTCATAATCTGGCGTACGCCCTTTAAGTTTCCGAGACCCTCTTCGCAGGAATTAGCAACAAACAAAATACCGCAGTTCGGTTTTAAATTATGCTTCAGGATATACTGAACCGTCATCATAATCTGCACCAAGCATACAGTATCATCACAAACACCGGGACAGTAAATATATTCCTCGTCTTTTCTGTACGGCAAGGGCTCCATATCAGGGAACACCGTGTCCGTATGTGCCATAAAGACAATAATATCATCCCGTCCGTCACAATTTACGGGATAAACAACATTGAGAGCTTCATCAATATAAACACCCTCTGCTCCTCTTTCTTTAAACCAGTTCAGGCAAAACTCCGCACGCTTTTCCTCATGATGAGACGGTGCCGGAATGCCGCACAGAGTTTCCAGCAACTGAAAGGTTTCCTCTGTACAGCCCTCTAAGTAACTTAAGGCTCTTGCTGATAATTCCTTCATTGTAAAACATCCTTTCCTTATATAATAACTCTTATTGTTTTCGGTTTAAAATGCCGCTTTCTGAAATAATCATGCCACCCACAATGAGTAGTGAGCCTAAAACATTAAACCAGGTCAAGGCTTCCGTCATGCCACCGGGACCGGGAATAACCAAGGCATATAAATAGGCAAACACCGGCTCTAAGGTAAAGATAACCGCCACCCGTGCGGGAGGCAAGTGCTTTTGCACAACAATCTGCCCCGTAAAAGCAAAGCAGGTGCAAAAAACAGCTGTTAAAACAACCGCAAGGATTAACGCCGGCGTATAGGTAACCGTCATAAAACTCGTTGGGCTTTGCACCGTCCAGGCAAGAAAAGATAAGATAAACGCCGCAACAATCTGCCCTACGCCCAAAAGAATAGGATTAGATTGTTTTAAGAATGTATCTGCCACAATGATATGCACCGCGACGCAAATAGCACATAAAAAGGTTAATAAATCGC
>JAFQWH010000087.1 GCA_017407515.1 Clostridia bacterium
GACCCCTTTACATAGACGAAGTATCTGTATAACCCATTTATGGGTAACTAGTAGTAGTTGCATGGCTAGCAGGCCAATACAAAGACGCTATGTAGCGTTGCCAGTAGTATTAGGGCTATGCCCGAAAATGAAAAACCACCCACTACGCGGGTGGATATTTATTGTATCACACAAGAAAAGCCGCCACGTTTTGTGGCGGCTTTATGTATTTTCTTATTGCTTTGCGTCGGCATTCTGCTTTAATAAATCACGGATTTCAGTTAAAAGCTCTTCCTGAGTGGGAGTTTTGGGTGCTTCCGGTTCGGGTTCGATAGCAGGAGCAGGTTTGATACGGTTTTTTGCTTTGGTGATTAAACGAATAACCATAAAAATGGAAAACGCGATAATCAGAAAATCAATAATGTTCTGAATAAAAGCACCGTATGCGATGGCTGCTTCCGGCTTAACGATTTTGTCGCCCTCTTTAACAGCCTCTTTCAGTACCCACTTTAAGGATTTAAAATCCATACCTGCGGTAACAAAACCGAAGAAGGGCATGATGATGTCGTTAACCAGAGAGGTAACGATTTTTCCGAATGCACCACCGACAATAACACCAATAGCCATGTCAATGACGTTGCCTTTCATGGCAAACTCTTTGAACTCTTTTAACATTTGTATTCTCCTTTTTTAAAAAATCTCGCTTACAATTGCCTGCATTTCAGACAGAGAGGAAGCGGAAAATGCTTTGTTTTTAGCGGCAGAAGAGTGAGGAATCCCCTTTAAATACCAAGCAATGTGCTTTCTGGATTCCAAAATTCCCAAATGCTCGCCTTTATAGGTTACCAAAAGGTCTAAATGCTTTAGAATGGTTTCTTTTTTTTCTGCATCACTAACCGGTGCGTAGCTGCCGGTTGTAAGATATTCTTTCACCTGTCGGAACAGGAAAGGGTTTCCCTCAACGCCGCGACCAATCATAACACTGTCACAGCCGGTTTCTTCCTGCATTTTGAAAGCATCCTCAGGGCAGAAAATATCGCCGTTTCCGATAACGGGAATGGAAACCGCCTCTTTTACGGCACGAATGTCTGACCAGTCTGCTTTGCCTGCATAAAATTGCTGACGGGTGCGGGCGTGCAGGGTTACGGCAGCAATGCCCTCTGCCTCGGCAGCCTGTGCCAGCTGCACACAGTTCTTTTCGCCCTCGTCCCAACCGGAACGGAACTTTATGCTGACGGGAACAGAAGCTTCTCGGCAAACGGACCGCATAACTAAGGTCGCCAGGTCAAGGTTTCGCCCCAGGGCGGCACCGTCACCATTGCCGGTGATTTTCGGGGTAGGGCACCCCATGTTAATATCAATAGCCGGAGCCCCATGCTCTTGCACATATACCGCCGCACGAGCCATAATCTCCGGGTCGTTGCCGAAAATTTGTACAATCAGCGGAGCTTCACCGTCTGCGGTCTCTAAGAGTAAATTCGTTTTTTTATCTTTATATTCAATACCTCTTGAACTAACCATTTCGCTTACAACAAGGTCAGCACCGAATTCTTTACAAATCAGCCGAAAGGGTAAATCCGTTACCCCGGCCATGGGAGCAAGAAAAATTTGATTCTTATAATCCAAAGTTGTCGCTCCTATTCTTCAAACTATAAGTTTATTGTATCACAAGTTCTGCGAAATGAAAAGTTTTTTGTAAAAAAACTTGTTTTTTATTGAATAAAAAGCCAAGATGGTATATAATTAAGTAAAATTGTTGCTTTTAGCAAGGAGAGTTTAAAATGCTTGAAAAACTGAATTTGACAATGCTTGTAGATTTTTATGAATTCACTATGGCAAACGGCTATTTTGTTGAGGGCTTTGAAGACAAAATCGCATATTTTGATATGTTTTTCAGAAAAGTCCCCGATGATGGCGGTTTTGCAATTATGGCAGGCCTTGAACAGCTCATTGACTACATTAAAAATTTAAAATTTGACGAGGAAGATATTGCTTACCTGCGGAGTAAGGGTATTTTTGACGAAGGCTTTTTAAATTACCTTGCTAATTTTGAATTCTCCTGTGATGTATGGAGTATTCCTGAGGGTACGCCTATTTTCCCCATGGAACCGATTGTGACCGTTCGTGGACCTATTATTGAGGCACAGTTTATTGAAACAATGCTGCTTCTTACGATTAACCACCAGTCCTTAATTGCCACTAAGGCAAACAGAATTGTCCGTGCGGCAGATGGCCGGAGCGTTATGGAGTTCGGTTCCCGCCGTGCTCAGGGGTATCACGGGGCTATTTTCGGTGCCCGTGCTGCCTATATTGCCGGTTGCAGCGGTACCGCCTGTGCTATTTCGGACCGCAATTACGGGATTCCTGCCCTGGGAACAATGGCACATAGCTGGGTTCAGCTTTTTGATACAGAGTATGAAGCGTTTCGTGCTTATGCGGAGACCTATCCTCAGAACTGTATCCTCTTGGTAGATACCTACAACGTGTTAAAGTCCGGTATTCCCAACGCGATTCGGGTGTTTAACGAGGTTATTGTGCCTAAGGGATACCGTCCCAGAGGTATTCGTATCGACAGCGGCGATATTACCTATTTATCCAAAAAAGCAAGAGAGATGTTGGACGCGGCAGGTTTTCCCGACTGTACTATTACGGCCTCTAACTCTTTAGATGAATATATTATTCGTGACACCTTGATGCAGGGTGCGAAAATTGACATGTACGGTGTTGGCGAACGGCTGATTACCTCTCGTTCTGAGCCTGTGTTTGGCGGTGTTTATAAGCTGGCGGCTGTGGAGAAAGACGGGGAGATTATTCCTAAAATTAAAATCAGTGAAAACACAGCGAAGATTACAAACCCCGGCTTTAAGCAGGTGTACCGTCTCTATTCTAAGGAAACAGGCGAAGCCTTTGCCGACGTTATGACGCTGTTTGATGAAACCATTGATGACAGTCAGCCTTACGAGATTTTTGACCCTGAACATACCTGGAAGCGGAAAAAAGTCGGAAACTTTACGGCAAGACCGCTCCTGCAGCAGATTTTTGATAAGGGAAAATGTGTATACGAAAGCCCTGATGTACATGAAATTAAAGCTTACTGCCGGGAACAGATTGATAAACTTTGGGAAGAAGTTAAGCGTTTTGAAAATCCCCATCGTTATTATGTGGATTTATCGCCCTCTTTGTGGAAAATTAAAGAAGAGCTTTTAGAAAAATATTCTGATGATAGAAAGGAGCAGGCGTAATGCGTGCTTTGATTACGGGTGCAAGTTCCGGCATCGGTCGGGATATGGCACGTGTTCTGGCGGCAAAGGGGTATGACCTGGTGCTGGTCGCTCGCCGGAGAGAACGCTTGGAGGAACTGAAAAAAGAGCTTCCTGTAACAGTTGACATTCTTTCCTACGACCTCGGTTCGTCGGAAAACTGCTATGAACTCTACCGCGAGGCAGGGGAGATTGATGTTTTAATTAACAATGCCGGGTTTGGTGCGTTTGGAGATTTTTTAGAAGCAGATTTGGAAGAAGATTTGCAGATGCTTCGGGTGAACTGCCAGGCAATGCATATGCTGATGAAGCTGTATCTGCATGACTTTGTTAAACGTGACCGGGGGTATATTTTAAATGTTGCCTCTGCGGCAGCTTTTATGCCCGGCGGCCCATTGCTTACTGTTTACTATGCCACAAAGGCATATATCCTGAATCTGACAAGAGGCGTTCGTAAGGAACTGAAAAAGCAAAAAAGCCATGTGGTAGTATCGGCACTTTGTCCCGGCCCGGTGCAAACAGAGTTTGAGGCTGTTGCCGGGGTAGATTTTGCCTCTGTTGGCTTAAAAAGCGAAAAAGTGGCACGGTACGCTATCTCCGGGCTGTTTCGCGGGAAAGGCGTACTTGTACCGGGGGTTATCTTTAAAATTGCCCGGTTTATTACAAGACTGTTGCCGGACTGTGTAATGCTTTCGGCGGCCTACATCATTCAGGCACCCAGACGCCGAAGAGTGGAGGGGAAAAAGCATGACTAAAAAAGAAGAATTTATTGAGATTTTTAAAGCGAATATTCATCGTGAGGGTGCAGACAAACTCCTTGACTATCTACTGTCTTCTGCCAGTGACTTTTTTACAGCTCCGGCAAGCACCCGTTTTCACGGTTCTTACGCCGGCGGGTTAGTGGAGCATAGCTTGAATGTGTACTACTGCCTAAAGGACTATCTTGCCCGTCCCAGAGTCCGGGAAACCTACGGTCTTGTGCCTAGCGAAGAAACCGTTGCCATCGTGTCTTTGCTTCACGATTTGTGTAAAGTTAACGTGTACCGCGAGGGAACACGGAACGTTAAGGGGCCTGACGGAAAATGGACTACGGTGCCTACCTATGAATATGACGATGACCTGCCCTATGGTCACGGTGAGAAGTCGGTATATATTATCACGGGCTTTATGCGGCTGACCAGGGAAGAGGCCTTTGCCATTCGGTATCATATGGGCTTTTCCGAGGAGGAAAGCAAGCGGAACGTTGGCAAAAGCTTTGAGCTTTACCCCCTGGGTTTTGCCTTAAATACGGCAGACATGGAGGCAACCTACTTTTTAGAAGGAAAATAAAACTTGATTGCATAAATTATTTGACACAGCCTTGTCATAATGCTATAATAAGGTTGTGCCAAAATGCGGGAATGGCTCAATGGTAGAGCGTCACCTTCCCAAGGTGAACGTTGCGAGTTCGAATCTCGTTTCCCGCTCCAAAAAAAACGACTTGCTTAGGGCAAGTCGTTTTTTTGCTTCAATATTCAGTTAAATCACAAATTCCGGATTTGCATAATCTGTAATGATTTGAGCCATTAGTTCGCCGCTCTCTAACCGTTCTTTTGTAGCCTTTGCCGGGTTGGTAAGAGTCTTAGCCCGGCTAAAGAGAGGACGGAGGAAACATTCTTCACCAAAGCCCCGTTCCTTTAATTTGTCTTCAGCCAGGGTGAGAAGCTTTATCAGTAACGCCTTAACAAATTCGTCTCTGACGGGCAGAGGCTCACCGCCAATCACCATACGTCTGAGCATTTTATTTCGGGTGGGTGCTTCTGCAATTTCAACGGGCAGGAGTGAGAAAAATTCCTGCATCAGGGTTTCCGCCTCGGACAGTCCATGGAAAATACCCAGATTAAATGCCGGCGGAGCAAAGGCCGCCCCTAAAGGCTGAGCACAGTCGCTGCGGATTTCCAAAGTTCCCCGACGGGTAATTTCAACGTTTTTAAAGGACAGATAGCCTCCTATGTCAGAAGGTTCACCGACGGTGTCAAAGAAGGTGTCAAGCTGTATAGGCTTCATAATGTTGTATTGTTCATTACGGTAGTTTAAGAACATAGATTTTTTGGCAATCATATCGGTAATATCGTCTAAGGTTTTAAACTCGCCGCAAACAGGGCCTGTGTTGTCAGCTAAGTATCCAAACCCGCTGTGCTCCCATAAATAGTCGCGGAAGCAAAGGACATTTTCATGGTTTTTATCATCAGAAAACGCCGGGGAATTGGAAAACAACAATCCCCGAACAAAGTCCATCGAGGCAAAGAGGGTTAACGCCCGGGGAAGCGTAGCGGCATCAACATCTAAATGGGTCTGAACCGAAGAAAGCCAAGCCGGAAAATCCGTATAGCGGTGGAAAAAACCGCCGGCAAAGTCTGCAAGGTAGGATCGGAGCGTTCGGTAAATAGGAAAATCAACCGGATAGGTTTCCGCCCTTGCATGGTTGGGGTTTGAGCCTAAGCCGCAAAGGGTATGGTTGTTAGGCAACAGGTAATTTTGCACCAATTGATATAACTTATAAAATCTGACAGCAACGCTATATAAATTCTCGTCCTTTTCCATGGCAAATTCAAAATTATTATAGGAGTTGTCAAAGGAAAGGCAGTCGCCGTCCTCGTTAATTAAAAAGACGCTGTTGCCGTGAATATCCGTTCCGTCAGTTTTAAAACCGTTTTTGAAAAGATAGTCAATCAAACCGCTGATGACTGTGGGAGAAACAGAGCCGCCGGAGAGGGACAGCAGAGGAAACTCCAGTTCTACGCCGGTATATTTGCGGTCTTCCTGAAAAAACCGGGATAAAAATTCTTTTTCAATCAATTCTCTAGCTTTCATTTTGCCTCCTAAAACATCAAATAACAAAAACAGGGCAGAATCCTCTGCCCTGAAAATTAGCGAATTACAGAAACGCCGGACAACTGAATATCTGCAGTCAGTGCGTTTTCACCACAGCCCTGGGGTTTTGCATAGTCTGTTGAGAGATATTTTTTGTTATCATCGGCAAACACAGTAACAATAACCGCATCGTTTCCTAAAATTTCCTGTGCTAAAACGCAGCCTAGGAAATTAGCACCGGAGGAAACCCCAACGCCGATGCCTAAGGTTTCAGACAACAGGCGAGCCATACAGATTGCGTCCCCGTCGTCAACAGAAACGATTTCATTCATCTGTGAGAGTTTTAAAATATCGGGGATAAACTCATCAGAGATACCGTAAATTCTATGCTGACCAACCTTATAGCCCGTAGACAAGGTAGGGGAGTTTGAGGGCTCTAAGGGGAAAGCCCGGCAAGCCGGATTTTCCTGACGCAGGCGTTTGGCTATACCCATAATCGTTCCGCCGGTACCGACACCTGCCACAACGCCGTCGGCTTTTAAACCGCGGGAGGCAAGCTGAGAAACAATTTCTTCACCGGTGGTAATCACATGCGCCTCAACGTTGTCTTCGTTTGAGAACTGGCAGGGAAGAAAAACGCCGCCCTGCTTTGCGAATTCTTCAGTCATGGAAATGGAGCCTAAAAAGCCGCCTTCTTCATGGGAAACCAGGCGAACCGTTGCACCAAAGCTTTCCATTAAGGTAATGCGTTCCCGGCTCATCCAGTCCGGCATATAAATTTTTACCGGGTGCCCTAAATAGCGGCCCAGAGCAGAGAACGAAATACCTGTGTTGCCGCTGGTGGCCTCGGCGATGGTATCCCCGGGGGAGATAGCACCGGTTTCGTAGGCTTTTTCTAAAATATAAAGAGCAACACGGTCTTTAATACTGCCGGTTAAGTTAAAGTATTCAGCTTTGGCAAACAGCCGGCGGGCTTTACCGCGGAAGGAATAAGAAATTTCCAATAGCGGCGTGTTACCCGAAAGGGGGCGGATTGCGTCAAAGCGTTGTTTTAATTCCTGATTCATATAAGCTCCTGCCTTTATCCTCAAAGAGGTCATTCCATTTTCTAATATATGCAAATATTGTCTGTTTTGAGTCACTCTTATTATTATAATATGTCGGAATGAATTTTGCAAGGATTTTATGACAGGTTTTCAAAATTGAGGAGCATAAATAATTCCTGCCGCAAAAAAGCAGCAGGAATTATGATTTTTATGATTTTGGCTGTTTATATCCGAAATCGGGAATGTTATGCCAACGCTCTTTAAAATAATGTGCGGCAAGCTTTGGCTGGCGGTCACGGGTGAAAAGACCTTTTTTATTGCCTACAACACGCATAATGCCCTGGATGGTTGCAAAGTCTGCAAAGTTCCAGACCTGCTCACCGATAAAGAAATCATAGCGGTCTGTGACCTCATGAATCGCCTCGTAGAAGTCTACCTGGTATTCCTCGGTGAACATAACCGGCGTGGTGGCATGGAAGCCTGCAACGGTATCAGCACCGTATTCAGTAAACATTAAGGGTTTTCCGAGTTTTTCCCAATAATCAAGCTCTAAAGAAAGTGCTTGTTGTGCCGCTTTTAGATCGCCGCCGTACACATACCAGCCGTAGTAGCGGTTTAAACAGATAACATCTGTTAAGGGCAGGGTTTTGTCTTTTACAAATTCGTTCTGAACACCGACAATGGTAACGGGACGGTTCTGCGGGTCGCAGCAGTGTGCTAAATCATAAAGGGGTTTATAGTAGGCTGCGGCACTATCGGGGAAGGCCGTTGTGTCTGACTCGTTGGCGATAGACCACATAACCACGCAGGCACGGTTTTTGTCACGGCAAATCATGTCCCGAATGACTTCTTCGTGGTGTTCTCTTGTTTGTAAAATTTTGTAGGTATCTTTAGGCTCGCCGCCGGCGGCTGCACCAAAGTTCATATTAACGCCCACAGCCGGCGTCTCGTCAATGACAACAATACCCTCCCGGTCGCAGAGGAGCATCATCTCTTCAGAGTAGGGATAGTGACTGGTGCGGAAAGAGTTAGCCCCAATCCAGTTCATAAGGCTTAAGTCTTTTACGTTTAATACCTCGTCGATACCTCGTCCACGGAAGTTCGAGTCTTCGTGTTTACCAAAACCTTTAAAGTAAAAAGGATTGCCGTTAATCAAAAATTCTTTGCCCCGGACTTCAACGGTACGAACGCCGAAAGGCTCGGAGTAGGTGTCTTCGCCGAAACGCACCTCAGCGGTATAGAGATAGGCGTTTCCTGGTTGCCAGAGGATTACGTCGGGAATGATAAAAGAGCCTTCGCTGCCGTCTGCTTCAGCAACAACTTTTCCTGCCTCGTTGCGGACTAAAAGATGCACGTTGCCGTTTCCCACTGTGTCAACTATATAAGAAACGGTAGCGGAGTTTTCCCCAACGGAGGGAATCAGCGTAATATCTTTAATATAGTTTTTCGGCGTGGTGTAAATTTTAACGGGACGGGTAATGCCGCAGTAGTTAAAAAAGTCAAAGTTGGGGTAGTTTTGCTTTTTGGGTGTTACCCCCGGCATATCGGGAATCAGGCCTGAGAGCATATTACCGCCGGCTTCGCTGCCTACGGGCAGGGTAGAATGATTTACCCGGTTATCCACGGCAACGGTCAGCCTGTTTTCTTCCGGTGATATGTGTTCATTCAGCTCAACCTCAAAGGGCAAAAAGCCGCCCTTATGTTTGCAGATGAGTTTGCCGTTTATATATACCCGGGCACTTTGTGTAACGGCACCAAAGCGGAGCACGATTCGCTCTGAAAGAAGACAGGCAGGCACGGAAAAGAATTTTTGGTACCAAACCCAGCCGTAATGGTCACGAAAATCCTCCCCCTCCTTTTGGTCGTTGTAGGAGGCTGGCACGGCAATGGTTATGGCGTTTTCCAAGGGAGAACAGGCAAAAGCCTCGGTAAAGGTATCGCTTTTGTCTAATTGAAAGTCCCAAATGCCGGACAGGTCGATTAAGGCACGGGAACTGTTTAGTCTGGGGTATAGCATATTTAAACTTCCTTTCTTGGTTTAAGAGTTTTCGTGGCGTTCTTTGATGATTTTCTGATTTTCGGTAATTTTCCTTTTGGAAAGGGGATACCAGAAAATCAGGATTAAAGCAACAATGAAGTAGCAAATAGCGGGAATCAGGGTAGAAACCGTATAAATTCGTTCCACAACCTCCGGTGCCTGCACCAGGTTTTCTGTTGAGGAAATATAGCCGATTAAGGTTAGAGCATAGCCGCCTAAGCCACCGGCTAAAGCCTGGCCGATTTTTCTTGCAAAGGAATACACAGCGTAAACCGTTCCGTCTTCACGGCTATGGGTTAAAACTTCCTGACTGTCAATGACATCGGTGATGAAAGCCCAAATCATAAGGTTAAAAAGACCGACGCCTAAATTGCCGATGAACAAAAGTCCGCAGAAAGTCCAGGGGTTTCGGACACGGAGCATATACAGTAAAAAGAAAATGACGGAGGAAAATAAAACAGCAACACCGGAGGCTTCTTTTTTACCGAATTTTTCAGCAATGGTAACGCTGAAGGGTGCTAAAATCAGAGTGCAGGCGGTTTGCAAGAGACCTGCAACGCTCATAGCTTCTTTGCTCTTAAAATAGTCCATAAATAAATACAGATTCATGGTGTTAGAAAGCAGAGAAGAAAGCAGCAGGACAATAGCGGCGGCGATGATTGCCCAAAGGGAACGATTTTTAAGCATACCCCGAAGAGCGGCTTTAAAGCTGATGTCCTTTTCCTTAGGCGGCGGTGTTACTCTTTCTTTTGTGAGGGCGTAGCACAAGGCGTAGCAAATTAAGGAAAGGATACCGAAGATGAAAACAA
>JAFQWH010000088.1 GCA_017407515.1 Clostridia bacterium
ATCACGTTTGTGATAAAATGATTTCCCGCCATAGTCATATTTTCGGGACTGATACGGCGGAAACCCCGGAGGACGTTTTGGCTACCTGGGAAAAGAATAAGCAAAAGGAAAAAGGACAGAAAAGCTATACCGAGAGCATGATGAGCGTTTGTAGTTATCTGCCGGCATTGATTCGTGCCACCAAGGTGCAGACAAAGGCGGCTAAGGTTGGCTTTGACTGGGAAAATGCTGACGGGGCTCTTTCTAAACTGAGTGAAGAAGTAGAGGAACTGCAAGAGGCAGCAAAGGAAAACAACTCGGACCATGTTTTTGAAGAACTGGGCGATGTATTGTTTTCTGCAGTGAATGTTGCCAGATTTTTCGATTGCTCGGCAGAAGAGGCACTTTCCAAAACCATTCAGAAGTTTATTGACAGATTTTCTTATGTGGAATCTTCAGCAAAAGAAGCAGGGAAAAACCTTAAAGATATGAGTCTTTCCGAGATGGATGCCCTCTGGGACGAAGCAAAAAGAAAATAACAAAAAAACGTTGTTGCTTGAGCAACAACGTTTTTTTATTATTCACAATCATTTTTTATTATATCATCATAGGTTTCACGCTTTATGATGACTCTTGCCTTACCGCCGGAGGTCATTACCATAGCCGGGCGGGGAATTCGGTTATAGTTACTTGCCATGGAGTAGTTATAAGCCCCGGTTGTTAAAACTGCTAAAATATCGCCGGGCTTTGCCTCTGGCAGAGCAATGTTTTCACCCAAAAGGTCACCGGACTCACAGCATTTTCCGGCAACGGTGTACACCTCGTTTTTCTCGTCATTCATGCGACCTGCAAGTTCAAAGTCATATTCTGCCTGGTAGAGAATATAACGGGGATTGTCGCCTAAACCGCCGTCTACAGCCAGATAATTACGAACGCCGGGAATGCTTTTTACAGAGCCTACGGTATAAAGCGTAATACCGGCAGAGCCAACAATGGAGCGGCCGGGCTCCATCAAAATTTTTGGCAAGGCGATATTTCGTTCTTCTGCCGTGGCTTTTACGACCTTGCTGACGGCCTCCATGTATTTATCATAGGAAATGGGGTCATCTTTTTCGGTATAACAGATGCCGAAACCGCCGCCCAAATTCAGCTCGGAAATGGTTAAGCCCAATTCATCTTTAATATCGCCGATGAAGTTCATCATAACCTTTGCAGCTTCGCAGAAGGGGTCTAAATCAAAGATTTGTGAGCCAATGTGGCAATGAACGCCCACAACCTCAAGGTTTTCCATGGTTGAAGCCAGACGGATAATATCCATCGCATCGCCGGTTTCCAGAACTACACCAAACTTACAGTCAATTTGACCGGTCATGATAAAATCATGGGTATGAGCATCAATGCCGGGAGTAATTCTAAAGAGAATAGAGGCTTTTTTGCCTTTTTCAGCACAAAGAGCATTCAAGCGACGCAGTTCATCGCGGTTGTCTACGATAATTCTGCCAACGCCCAAGGAAAGAGCCAGGTCCAGTTCCTCCTTTGTCTTGTTGTTTCCGTGGAAATATATTTTTTCCATGGGAAACCCTGCTTTATATGCTGTGTAAAGCTCACCGCCGGACACAACGTCAAGCCCCATATTTTCAGAGGCGATAATTTTGCAAAGTGCAGTATTGCAAAGAGCCTTGCTGGCATATAAAATTAAGCCGTTACCGCCATAAAAACGGTTCATAGACTCTGTGTACAGCCGGCAGTTATGACGGACGCAGTCCTCGTCCATAACATACAAAGGAGTGCCGTATTCCTGAGCCAGTTTTGTGGTATCAATTCCACCAATAGTCAGGTGATTTCCTTCATTAACAGATAAACAATTTGATGTAATCATAATTCCTCCTGGAGATTGTCTTTTGCTTTATAGTAGTGCGGCAAAAACGCTTGCTTCTTCCGCTTCGGTTATAGTCCATAGATTCTGACTAACGTTTTTTGCCTGGATTGCTTTTTTTGAAAATGCTGTAACTTCTTCTTGTGAAAGCTGTACCTTTTGGGCAATCAGCTTTTTAATGGTCTCGCAGAAATCGTTACAATCTTTCGCCCCGAATGCTTTTAAAACAGGAGCAAGCCGCTCGGGGTTGTGTTCATTGCAAAGGGTTATAAAACCAGGGAGCAGGCAGGCATTGGCTCTGCCATGGGGAATGTTCTTATGGTAGGTTAATAAATACCCCATGGAATGAACCACAACGGTACCGGTGTGTGCGATTGCCATGCCGGCAAGACTGGATGCAAACAGCAGTCTTTCATAATCCGGCTTGCCGCCTAAAACCTCCGGAATTAACTGACCCAAATGCCGGAGTGCGGCTTCTGCATATACATTTGAAACATCGCTTGTCCGCTTGCAAAGCATACTTTCAACGGCATGGCTCAAAGCATCGGCAGTTGTGTCTAATAAAACGTCGCGAGGTAGAGACCGTAAGTACTCCGGGTCTAAAAAAGCGATTTTTGAAAAGCTTTCTTTATGGGAAAAGCTTTTTTTATTTTCAATTTCTTTTACAGTTAAAACAGAATAAGGCGTAACCTCACTGCCGGTTCCGGCTGTCAGCGGAACAGAGATAAGGGGCAGGGGGTTGTTTTTTATGGTGCCGTAAATATCCATAGGTTCTAAGTCGTTGACAGCGTATGCTGCAATGGCTTTGGCGGCGTCCATAGGAGAGCCACCGCCGATGGCAATGACAAACTCAGCACCAAAAGCTTTTGCCCTTTGTCCACCTTTGTAGCAGGTTTCCACGCTGGGATTATTTTCAACCTCGGAGAAAACCTCATAGCTGATGCTATGTTTGCTTAAAGCATCAGTAATATCTTTTAAAGCACCGCTTTTTTCAGCACTGGTTTTACCTGTAACGATAAAAGCCTTTTTGCCGAACTCGGAAAAAAGAGAAGCGTTTTCTTTGATACAACCCTTTCCCATAATAACGCGGGTAGGCATAAACAATTGATTCATACTACGCCTCCTTTTATTCTCTGCCTAAATCACGGTGCATAGCAACCGTGTAGTAGTTTTTCTCGGCTAGGAAGGTCTTTAATGCTTCTGCAACAACAACAGAGCGATGCTTGCCGCCTGTGCAACCAATGCTGATAACAAGCTGGGTTTTTCCTTCTTCTACATATTGTGGAAGTAAAAAATCAACCATATCAGTTAGCTTTTTCAAAAAGTTTTGTGTTGCTTCTGAGCCTAAAACAAAGTCTTTAATAGGCTGTTCAAGGCCGGTGTGGGTTCTCAGCTCAGGGTCATAAAAGGGATTGGGCAGAAAACGAACATCAAACACAAGGTCAGAGTCTAAGGGGATTCCGCGTTTAAAGCCAAAGGAAATAATGCTGACATTTAAGTTTTCAAACTTCGTACGGGATTCAAACAATGCCAAAATTTGTTCTTTTAACTGACGGGTCAAAAGATTGCTGGTATCGATGATGTAATCAGCCTGATTTCTCACTTCAGAGAGGAGCCTGCGTTCTGCCACAATACTGTCAATTAACAGACCACCAGTTCCGCCGGGATGCTTTCGTCTGGTTTCTTTATAGCGTTTGATAATAACTTCATCGTTTGCCTCTAAAAACAGCACTTCACATTTATAACCGTTCTTTTTCAGCTCTTTAATTTCATCAGCCAGACGAATAATGCGGTCACCGCTTCTGGCGTCAACCACAAACGCAATTTTCTCCATAGCAATGTTAGAGTTCTGGCACAGAGTAATAAAGTTTGTAATGAGGGTAGGGGGAATGTTATCAATACAATAATACCCAATATCCTCCAAAATGTGTACAGCGGTGCTTTTTCCGGCACCGGACAACCCGGTTACAATAATGAATTGCATAGCTCTTTCCTCTTTATCTTACGTTACTGTTTTAGAATTAACCTAAGCGTGCTTCGATGAGTTTTGCAAGGTAATTTGCCTTTTGTGTAATAATATTTAAGTCAGGTCCTTCCAGCATAACGCGAACACAGGGCTCTGTGCCTGAAGGACGAATGAGAACACGGCCGTTGCCCGCCAGTTCTTTTTCCAGGTTTTCAATTTCCTCTTTAATCACCTGGTCGCTTGCAAATTCGTTCTTTTTAGAGTTCTGCACCTTGGCGTTGACGATGACCTGCGGCAAGGTCTGGAAAACGTCAGAAAGCTCAGAAAGCTTCTTACCGGATTTTTTCAAAATAGCAAGCAGCTGCAGAGCAGAGAGCAGACCGTCGCCGGTGGTATTGTTTTCCAGGAAGATAATATGGCCGGACTGTTCGCCGCCTACGATATAACCGCTTTTTAACATTTCTTCCAAAACATAGCGGTCGCCGACTTTGGTCTGAACGATGTTAATACCCTTTTCCTTAGCCGCAAGCACAAGA
>JAFQWH010000089.1 GCA_017407515.1 Clostridia bacterium
GAAGCTTGGGTCTTCTTAAGTCGGCTTCAATAATCAGCGTACGGGCACCGGTTTGAGCAAAAGTAATCGCAAGGTTTGTCGATGTCGTTGACTTGCCTTCCTTTGCTACGGCACTGGTCACAATAATCTTTTTGCAACCCTGCTCTGCTGCCGTAGTAAACATTAAATTAGTTCTGGCTGCTTTATAAGCTTCCGTAACGCTGAAATGGGTTTCATCTGTAATAATATTGCGTCTAATATCTTTTTTATCCTGTGCTTCGTTCTTTTTTGTTTTACCCCGTTGAAAAAATTTCTCTTTTATTGTTTTATTTTTTGCCATTTTTCTTCTCCTCTAAACGGGTATAGTCTATATCAGGAATCACACCAAGCAAGGGAAGTTCCCGAACCTCCATCAAGTCACCCTCAATCTTAATTCGACTGTCAAAAACATCAATTAAGAAAACAAGAATCATACTAAGTACCGCACCAAGCAAAAAGCCAATAACAACATTTTTCGCTATGTTAGGTGAAGACGGATTTACAGGCAGTGTTGCCTCGTCAACTACTGAAACATTACCGGCCTGAACGATACGGATAATTTCCTCCTGAGCTCCCTTTAACACAGAATCAACCAAAATCTGTGAATGTTTAGGATTATGGCTGTTAACTTTGATTTCGATAATTTCTGTTTCATTCTTTGTGTTTAAAGAAAGCATAGACTTAATCTGAGAAGGGGAATACTCAAGTCCGCTGGATTCCTTAACACCTTCTAAAAACGTGTCCGAAGTCAAAAGCTCTATACAGGTCAGAGCCAACTGTTGAGATGTGGCAATATCTGTTAAATTAACATTAGGATTTCTTTGTAAGGTATTATTATTAACATAAAGAGATCCTCTGGATGTATAGGTCGGCATAATGTAGTAGGTCGAAATACCATAGGCTAAAATCGCACCGGCAACTGCTGCAAGAGCAATACGCCACCAATGAAATAAAAATAACTTACAAACTTCAACAACACTAATACGTTCGTTCAAAAAAACCGCTCTCCTATTCGTTCCCTATATGGGTTTTTTCCTCAGCAATACGCTGTAATATTTTATTGTTTTTTTAAAAGGCACACTTCAATTCTTATTATACAATACAGTGTGCCAAATTTCAAGTCTTTTTTTACCGATTATCCGTGACAATTTATGAAAACTTCGGTGTATAACAGGAAAATTTTATGTTTTATTACAATTGTTTGCAGTAATTGAAATCTTTTAATAAACTTCTTTACAAAGAGAAAATTTTTCTTTATAATAAATAAAGTAAAATATATAAAAAATTTGTTTTAATAAAGGAGAAAAAAAATGAATACGTATACAATCAAAAAAATTGGTGCTCCGGCAACAGAGGCTGACTGGAGTCTTGCCGAAATTGCAAAGGTTGAGTATGTTCCCTGGAATGGTGCTCATCCGTATCCTTATAACATGGAGGCCCGCCTTTTATATACAGATGATGCTCTGTACGTCCGCTTAGAAACAGACGAACGTCCGCTGACTGCACGATATAATAAACACGCAGACCCGGTCAACGAAGACAGCTGTATGGAGTTTTTCATCGCCCCTAACACAGAAGACCCCAAAATGCACTATTTTAACTTTGAAATCAATCCCTTAGGTATGGTTCAAATGATGTATTGTGTAAACCGTGACGAATTCATCACCCCGGAAGTGGATTACAATATTTTTGATGTTAAAAGCGTAATCACGCCGACCCTTTGGCAGCTTACATATAAAATTCCCTTTTCCTTTATGCTGCAGTATGCGGATAAAATAACAGACGAAGCCGCCGGTAATTTCTACAAATGCGGTGACTGTTCTGCGGTAGAGCATTACGCAACCTGGAATCCTCTGACTTGCCCGGAGTACGATTTTCACCGTAGCGATTTTTTTGGAAAGCTTGTATTTGAAAAGGGAATCTCTGCCAAAAAATAAAAGTTCGCCCGCCTTTCCCAAAATCTTTAACTTATAGATTTAAGTTTTTTATTCAAAACTAGCCATAGAATAATTTTTTGGAGGCAGTTATGAATAAAAAAATAATCGCAGCCGTGGTTGTACTGACTGTTGCACTTTCCTGCTTGGTTCCGGTTTTTGGTGCAGAACGTGTAAACGACCCCCTGGTTGCAAATGATTTTATAAAAGAAACACCTGTAAACACAACGCTTAACTTCACCGTCCGTGATTTTACCGAAAGTGTAAACCCACCATCAGGCGGCAGTTTAAGCCACATCACGCTGGCCCAGCTCCCCAATCGGGAGGCCGGAACCCTTCGCTTGGGAACTGAACCAGCAACCCTGAACACAGCCATTGCCACAGATAAATTGGACCAGCTGAATTTTGTTCCGGCAAAAGACTACCAGGGCGAAGCAATTTTTACCTGGAATGCTCATTACGGGACTGATGCCGTATCGCCCTATCCCTCGGCGGTCACCATTAAAATCGGATTAGGAAATGCTGAATCGCCTGAGGATCCTGAAACCCCTCCGTCCCCCTCTCCTACAGCAACTGCACCCCCGACGCAAAAGCCTGAGGTGCCAACTCAAAAACCTTTGCAGTATGAGGATATGCTGGAGCATTGGGGTGCATATTCTGCCGGTATGTTAGGTGCTGAGGGCATTATCGTCGGCGAAGAAATCGGCGGACATTTCTATTTTTACCCGGAAAAGGTGCTGACACGCATTGATTTTATCATTCTTGTCAACAGTATTTTCGGGGTAAAAACCAAGGACAGCTTAGCAGGAAACCCCTTTGCTGATACAGGCATCCCCTCTTATATGCTTCGCCAGGCAATCGCCGCTTATGAAAACGGCCTTATTTCCGGCAAGGCTGAAAATGGTCAGCTCTACCTCCGTCCTTATGACACCCTGACCCGGGCCGAGGCAATTAAAATTTTGGATAACGGTTTAAAACTTGAGCACCCGGCAACGGAGGATTTAAGTTTTAACGATACCGCCTCAATTCCCCTCTGGGCAATCCAGGCAATTAAAAACATGGAGGCCTACGGCATTGTAAAAGGCTTTGAAGACAACACCTTCAGAACTTATTCTAACATCAGTAAAGCCCAGGCCGCTGAGCTTTTATATCAGGTATTTAAATACCAAAACCACGCCCGTAAAACCAAAAGTGTGTTTAACACTGTTTCCTACGGCGAAACCTAACAAAACAATATAGGGCTGCAGGACCATACTGCAGCCCTTTTCAGAAAGGATTGTATCTTATGAAAACAGTTTTGATTACCGGGGCTTCTCAGGGGATCGGTGCCGCGTGTGCCCGCCGTTATGCTGAGGCCGGCTACAATGTTATGCTTCAGTATAAAACCCATAAGGAAGAAGCCGAGGCTCTGTGTCATGAGATTATGGAACAAGGCGGAACAGCTGCTGTTTTCGGTGCTGATATTGCAGATAAAGCCCAGGCAGAGGCTTTAGTTTCCAAAGCCTTAGACCTCTTTGGCAATATTGACGTTTTAGTCAACAACGCCGGTATTTCCCTGTATAAAATGTTCTGCGATACAACTGACGAAGACTGGCAAAATATTCTTTCGGTCAACCTGATGGGCATGGTCCATGTGACCCGTAAGGTTCTCCCCACTATGGTACATAACAAAAAGGGCCATATTGTTAACGTGTCCTCTATCTGGGGTTTGGTTGGTGCCTCCTGCGAGGTTGCCTATTCCGCCTCCAAGGCCGGCATAGTCGGTTTAACAAAGGCGTTAGCGAAAGAATTGGGGCCCTCCGGCATCTTAGTCAACTGCGTTGCTCCGGGTGTAATTGATACCGCTATGAACGCTTGTTTAGGCAGCGAAACTCTGGAAGCGTTAAAAGAAGAAACGCCCCTTGAAAGACTGGGAACACCGGAAGATGTAGCTGAAGCCGTCTTTTTCCTGGCAAACTCCGAAAACCGTTTTATAACGGGACAAATTCTCAGCCCCAACGGTGGTATGGTTATATGATTTCCTTTAAAAGAAGTTGAATATTTTGTTAAAATTTTCATTTCCACTTGACGGAACGCTGTTTTAGGTGTATGATAATATTGTAAAAATAAAGGAGGTTTATATGATGAAAACTTTTAATATCTTATTAAGCTCTATTAACGACGTTAAGAATTTTGTTAACATCGTCAGCAAATATGATTTTGACGTTGATTTAACTTCCGGTCGTTATGTAGTAGACGCAAAATCCATTATGGGTATCTTCAGCTTAGACCTGTCTAAGCCCATCAAGGTTGATGTTCATTCTGAAAATGCAGATGCATTCATCAACGAATTAAAGCCCTACGTTCAGGAATAAGTCTTACATATAAAAACAGACTGATGAATTTCATCAGTCTGTTTTTTTATACAATTTTTTAAAACTACTCTAAAACATATACACGAACCTGGCGTCTGCCAAAGTTATTACATTCTGCATGGGTTTCCATGAATAAGTCAATTTTGTGACCTTTAATGGCACCTCCGGTATCCCCCGCAACAGCAAAGCCATATGCCCAGGATCCATCCAGAGATTCAATATACAGTTTGGTTCCGAGAGGAATGACACGGGGATCTACGGCTACAACACCGTAAGCTGGTTTTCTACCGCTGGCTGTCATACCGGCATAAGAGCCGTTACAGCACGGAAGTGCAGTATAGGCCGTTGCTTGAAATTCCAGAACTTCCTTAACCTCAAGGTCCTCTGTAGATGTAACGACAGATTTAGAACCTAAAATGCCTTTTTCAATCACCTGGTCAACCGGAGCCTGATGTACAGTCTGAGCCAGAACCTCACGGGACTCTTCCTTGCCACCGCGAACAACAATGCGGTAGGTTGTGGTAGCACTGCCATCACTACCCTCAGTAATCACTTTAGAATAGCTGGAATTCTGCTCTGAATTCGGTTTAACAACCACGTGTCTGGGCAAAATTTCTGTTACAGTTTGCTCAAACACCTTGAGTCTTTCAATCTGTACTTGCATACCTGAAGTTACCGCTGTGTCAAGTGCTGGTTCAATGGTGTCCTGCTCTCCTAAGCTGATTGCATTTTCCTCTAATGCCTCAGCTAGGGTATCAGCACAACTATAAATATATTGGCTGTTGCCATCAACTGTTAAATAAATGGCTCTGCCTCTTTGAATGACAATTCTGTCGTCCTGTCTTAACACAGAATTCAGCGGTGCAGAAATTCTGTCGCCGCTTCGCAAAGAGATGCCCTGCTCAGCTAACAACTCTTCCACATAAAATCTCGTAGTGGTAACAGTCGTTTGCAATTCGCCGTCAACAATGGTAATATCTTTCGCCACAACAAAACCAATCAGCGTAAAACTCACCGCCGAAAGAATCAACAATGTACTCAGTGCAACTAAAACACTGCGAAACGGTATGGACTTAACAAAAGTCAGTTTCGTAAATAGTGATGTAAACTGTTTCATACAAACACATCCTTTCCCTAACATCATATGAAAAAGAGTTACAAAAATTCGTTTAAGTTATAACGCAGTTGTTACAAAATTGTTACGTTTTTTAAGGCGCATGGACTATTATAAAACACTTTCGGTCAAAAGTCAAACAAAACGCTCAATTTAAGCAGATTTCATTCATCATTTTTCTCGTAAAATTATTACAAAACAGCTACAAAACCTTTATAAAACGTATCATACACAAAAAAATGTAATTTTATTCCAAATCAGGGGCTTTTTTTCGTTTCTTGCTTTGTTTTTAGCGGTTTTTCATTGACCAAAGACCGTTTTTAAGGTATAATGAACGCATATATTGAATGAAATTTTTATTCGAAGCGTTCGTTTCACCATGACTTTTCTCGACTCAATTCATAATGAAAAATCACGATATAACGAGAGTATCTTGCAGCTAATTTTTGATAGTTTTTAAGGCGATTAGTACTAAATTTAAGGAGGAAAAACAATGCCGTTGACTCTAATTTATGGCGAGGCCGGAACCGGAAAAAGTGAATATTGCGTTTCCGCCATGCAGGAGCTTTTTAGCCGCGGAATTTCCTCAATTATGATTGTTCCCGAACAATTTGCCCACTCTGCAGAAAGCCGTTTAATTGAAAAAAACGGATTTTTATCGGACGAAATTTCGGCAACCTCCTTTAAAAGATTAGCGTTTAAAACCTTAAAAAAAGCCGGTTTATTAAAAAATTCTATCAGTAAAATCGGTAAAAGTATGTTGCTGTCTAAGGCAATTTTGTCTGTTTCAGACTCCCTCACACTATATAAAAATGCCGCTGCAAAACCCGGGTTTATCGACTCCATGCTGACCTTTATTGCCGAATGTAAACGTTCGGAAATAACCCCGGAAATTTTGGCATCTGTTACGCCGGAAACGCCCTATCTTTCCATGAAATTAAAAGAACTTTCCTTATTATATAGCACCTACGAAGCATTCCTCTCTGCAGGCTATACAGATACTGACGATTACCTGTCGATTTTTGCATCCGTCTTGCAGAGAGAAGCTCTCTTCTCCGGTACTTGTATTTTTATTGATGAATTTTTCCGTTTTACGCCGGCAGAATTTGATTGTATCCGCGGTCTCTTATCAGGCGGTGCAGAAGTGTACATCACCTTAGGGGCTAACCCGAATGCCTCGGGCATCTTTGAACCGGTTTCCGGGACAGCTGCTCAGCTTATAAAGCTGGCAAAAGAAGCCGGAATCCCCTGTAATCCTCCGGTAAATTTAACAGAAAAACACCGCTTTGCAGATTCCCCTGAGCTCTTGCACTTTGCTACTGAATACCATCGGTATCCACCCCATATATATAAGGAAAAAACACAGAATGTTTCTCTGTACGTCGCTCCGGATTTATACACTGAGGTACAAATTCTCGCCGCCAAAATCTGCCACGCCGTAGAAAAATGCGGTCTTCGCTACCGGGACGTTGCTGTAATTGCCGGTGATCCCGATACATATACCGATTTAATTAAAACGGTTTTTCCTATTTACAATATTCCCGTTTTTATCGACCAAAAAAGGCAGCTCTTATCCCACCCTATTATGATTATGCTGCTGTCTCTGTTTGACCTGCTGACAAAGGGCATTGAAACCGAAACACTGATGACCTATGTTAAAACAGGTTACGCCGGCATTACCTTAGACGAAGCAGACCGCCTGGAAAACTTCGCTCTCTCCGGCAGACTTCACCAACAAGACTGGCTGGACGATGACCGGTTTTTAAAACGTGCTGACTCTGTTTTTTACGAAACAGAAGACATAGAAAAAACCCGCCACGAGGAAGCAGAAGAACTGCTTTTGCTTCGTAACCGGGTTTTAATGCCTCTCCTTGCCCTGCGAAATGAGCTTGCAGAAAGCCGTAAGGTTTCTTCCCGTGCAGAAGCTCTGTTTCACTTCTTTGAAAATATTAACCTATATAATAAGGTAGAAGAAGAAACGAACGCCTTTAAAAAACAGGGGGATTTCCAGTTAGCTGAGGAACAGAGCGAAATTTATAACCTTTTAATGTCTCTTCTGGATGAATTGGTTACCTGCTTAGGCGAAGAAAGCATCGGCATGAAACGGCTGAAAACCATTGTAACGGCAGGACTCTCTCAATGCGAAATGTCCACCATTCCGCCCTCCTGCGACCAGGTTTTTCTCGGTGATGCAAGCCGTTCATTAGTAAAGAATGTAAAAGCCTTGTTTGTAATCGGTGCAACCGCCGGCACCTTCCCTGCCGCACCCCCGCAGGAGGGCTTACTTAAAGACTCCGAGCGTGTTCTTTTAGAAAAACAGGGGCTTTCCTTAGGGCCGGACGGTAAGAAAATTGCTTTCCAGAACCAGTATCTTGTATATAGTGCTTTAAATATCAGCAGCCGGTCTATGCATATAAGCTATGCCGTTGCCGATTTAGAGGGTAAGGGGCTTATGCCCTCACCGCTAATCGGTCGGCTTTTTAAGCTGTTTCCTAACCTGACAGTGTCGGATAATCTGTTAACGCCGCCTAAGGCTTCGCAGCTTATTGCCGGCAAGCAATCGGCATGGCAGTATACCCTGGAGCATTTTACAGACAAAGATGCGGACGGTGAGGCCCTGAAAACATGGTTCGTGCAAGACCCGGTGTACCGTGACCGATATGACGCAGCACTTCGCCACAGCCGTTACACACACCGTGTGCCAAACCTGTCTCCCGCCTTGGCACAAAGTCTTTACGGCCGCAACCTCCGCGGCAGCGTAACACAGCTGGAGAGTTACAGCTCCTGCCCCTTTTCGTACTTTTTACGCTACGGCTTAAAGGCAAAGGAGCGTAAAATTTTAAAAATTGATGCCCCGGACATCGGTCATCTGCTCCATAAACTGGTAGAAGTGGCTTCCCAGCGTATTTTAAAGGAAAACAAAGGCTTTGCTGACCTTTCCGAAGCTACCGTCAAAAGCATTGCCGAGGAAACCGTTTCCCAACTGTTTCCTACTCTTTTTATCCGGCATTTGTATACAGAAAACCGCTTACATGCACTGATAAAGCGACTCAAAACCCAGCTTTCTAAAATGCTTTTAATGATTGTGCACCATGTAAAAATGGGTGAATTTGAACCTTGTGCCTTTGAGGTAGCTTTTGATGAAAAGGGCGAACTGCCCCCGGTTACCATCAATCTCCCCTCCGGCGAGACCATAACCTTAATCGGCCGCATCGACCGCATTGACGTGCTTCGCCAAAACGCTGAGGTGTATATTAAAATTATTGATTACAAAACCGGAAACAAAACCTTCCGTTTAAGCGATGTGTATAATCAGCTTTCCCTACAACTGGCTGTTTACCTGACCGCTACCGGCGAGGGAACTATCTTTGGAGAAAACCCAAAACCCGCCGGAATGTTCTACTTCCGCCTGGCAGACCAAACTGTGAATGCTACGGAAAAGAACACCCAGGCGGCACTGATAAAACAGTTTAAAATGAGTGGTTTAGTCTTAAAAGATGTTGACATCGTAAAGGCAATGGATACCGGTATCTCCGGCTATTCCTCTATTTTGCCGGCCCACCTGACTAAAGACGGCAGCCTTTCTGAAAAAGGCGGCAGCTATGCAACCTATGACCAATTCCAAAAACTTTCTTCCTATATAAAGAAAACCGCCGGCAAATTGGGAGAAGAAATTTTGCAGGGCGGTGTAGCGATTTCCCCCTGCAAAAACGATAAGAACTTCCCCTGCCAGTATTGCCGCTTTCATTCTGTCTGCAGCTTTAACCCCGAGCAGGATTCCTACCGGGTTGCCCCGCCCCTTAAAGACGATGCCGTATGGAGTATATTAGAAGAAGAAATAGAGCAATAAAAACGCAGGAATATGCCAAGTGTTCTAAAAGATATAAAAACCCCTTGATTTCGATGAAATCAAGGGGTTTTTTAGGCTCCCTTGTGTAAAGGGAGCTGTCAAATCTTTGATTTGACTGAGGGATTGTATTTAACAGCCCTTTCGTCAAAACCTGCGTTTTTTCTGCTTCTTTTACTCAACTTTCGTGCCGCAAGCGGTACAGAACGATACTCCTTCCGCTAAACCCGCACCGCAATTCGTACAAAAAGCAATTGACGGCTGGGGCGGAATCTCCTCTTTAGCATACATAGACGCTCCACAAGAGCTACAAAAGGCTACATTTTTTCCCACTTCCGCTCCACATTTGCTACAACGGGCAATACCTTTAATATCCTGAATCTGATTACGGAATGCAACAATATTCTGTTCTGCTTCTTTAATTGCTGCAATAAGCCCTGCAAAATTCGGTTCAGGGTCCGCTGCGTGCAAAGAGGCATACATTTTACCAATCTGGAAGTACGCATTGTTAATTTTTCTTTCCTCTTCTGAAATTGCACTGTTTATCTTCGCAATTCCGGACATATCTTTTGTTTTTTGGACAGCAGACTGACTTGCCTGGGCAATTTTTCTGCTTATATCATCGAGAAAATCCATAAAAAGCCCTCCCTATATAATAGTGATAATCGTTAACATAAATACTATATATTTAGTATAGCATACTTTTTGTACGATTACAAGCGTTTTATTTTTTGTCAAATCACAGGCTCCGATATACAAATATCCCCCCGTATCACGTGGTTTTCTTTATACAAAAAGGACCTTGTTGACTGTATCAGCAAGGTCCTTTTAATAATTCAAATCACACGCAATGTTTTAAGGGATTTGTCCTAAAACAATTTGCAATGTTTATTTACTGTTGATTGCTGCCTGAGCCGCTGCCAGTCTTGCGATGGGCACACGGAAGGGTGAGCAGGAAACGTAGTCAAGGCCAATTTTGTGGCAGAATTCTACGCTTGTGGGGTCACCACCATGCTCGCCGCAGATACCAAC
>JAFQWH010000090.1 GCA_017407515.1 Clostridia bacterium
ATCGTCCCCTTCAAAAATTGTAAAATTCTTTAGGGGCGGGGTTCTATCCCCGCCCACTATTTGAAAGGATATAGAGGATTTCGGGAGGGCACAGAGGCCCTCCCCTACGTTTTTGGGTAGGCAAAATACAGAGGCATTGCGAATCGTCCGCTTTGTATATTTTGTCATGCAGGCTGCGACGTTAATCTTTTGCGTAAACTATTGACTTTTTTCCTTAAAAATTATACAATTAAGGGTAGACAAATTTCGATTTTTTGCCGCAAAGCCTGCGGCGGCAGAGACAGAGTTTGGCAGGCAGAAAGGCATTGAAAAACTATGAAAAAACTGATGCTTGGCAATGAAGCCGTAGCTCGTGGTGCCTATGAGGCAGGGGTCAGCGTTGCCTCCTCTTATCCCGGTACCCCCAGCACGGAAATTACCGAATTCATTGCAAAATACGATGAAATATATTCCGAATGGGCACCGAATGAAAAGGTTGCGGTTGAGGTGGCTTCCGGTGCGGCTATCGCCGGTGGTAGGGCACTCTCTGCCATGAAGCACGTTGGCTTAAACGTTGCGGCAGACCCCCTCTTTACCATGAGCTATATTGGCGTAAACGGAGGCCTGGTGCTTTGCGTGGCTGATGACCCGGGTATGCACAGTTCACAGAACGAGCAGGACAGCCGAAACTACGCTATCGGGGCGAAAGTCCCTATGCTTGAGCCCTCTGACAGCTCAGAGTGCCGTGATTTTGTTAAAAAGGCTTATGAAATCAGCGAAGAGTTTGACACACCGGTGCTGCTCCGTCTGACCACCCGTGTGGCTCATTCTCAGAGCGAGGTTGAACTATACGAGCGAGAAGAACGCCCTGCGAAAGAATATAAAAAGGACGTAGCAAAGCACGTTATGGTGCCGGCAAACGCCCGCCCGAAACACGTTTTTGTTGAAAAGAGAATGGCGGCTCTTGCAGAGTTCAACAACTCAAGCGATTTAAACCGCGTTGAAATGAACGACACCAAAATCGGTATTATCACCGCCGGTATCGCTTACCAGTATGCCCGCGAAGCGTTCCCGAACGCCTCTTTCTTAAAGCTGGGCATGATTAACCCCCTGCCGGAAAGCCTGATTCGTGACTTTGCGGCAAAGGTTGACACCCTTTATGTCATTGAAGAATTAGATCCCGTATTAGAACGCCAGATTCGTGCTATGGGCATTAGCGTTCACGGTAAGGATTTGCTTCCCTTAATCGGGGAATACTCAGCAGCTCTGCTTCGCGAGAAAATCTTAGGCGAAAAGGCAGACCCCGGCTTTAGCGTTGAAGAAACCATTCCCGTTCGTCCGCCGGTTATGTGCCCCGGTTGCTCTCACAGAGGCGTGTTCTACGTTTTAAATAAGCTGAAGCTGACGGTAAGCGGCGATATTGGTTGCTACTCCTTAGGTAGTGCCAAGCCCTTAGACAGCATGGATTCCATTATCTGTATGGGTGCCAGCATTTCCGCTCTCCACGGTATGGAAAAGGCACAGGGCAGAGAATTTGCTAAAAAATCTGTGGGCGTTTTGGGTGACTCTACTTTCCTGCATTCCGGCATTACCGGCCTGATTGACATGGTTTACAACAAGGGCACTTCCACGGTTATTATTTTAGATAACTCAATTACAGGCATGACCGGTCACCAGGAGAACCCTGCTACCGGCTTTACCATTAAGGGTGAGCCTACCCGCCAGGTAGACCTTGAAAAGCTGTGCCACGCTGTTGGCATCGACAAGGTAACCGTTGCTGACCCCTTTGATGTGGAAAACTTTGAAAAGGTGCTTCGTGAGCACTTGGCGGCAGAAGAACCCACCGTTATTATTGCACAGCGTCCCTGTGCTCTGCTTAAAAAAGCGGGCTACACAGGCTGTTGCGAAATCACAGATAGCTGTAAAAACTGCAAAATGTGCATGAAGCTGGGTTGCCCGGCGATTTCTATGACAGCGTCCGGCCCGGTGATTGATGAAACCCTGTGTAACGGTTGCGGTTTATGCGTAAACATCTGTAAATTTGGTGCGATTGTAAAAAAATAAGAATGCTGGAGGTCAGAGTATGAATATTATGATTGTAGGCGTTGGCGGACAGGGCACTCTGCTTGCCAGCCGAATTTTAGGTGCCGCAGCACTGCGTGCGGGCAAACAGGTAAAGCTTTCTGAGGTTCATGGTATGAGCCAGCGTGGCGGTAGCGTTGTAACCTATGTTAAATATGGCGACCGTGTAGACTCTCCCGTAATCGAGCCGGGGGAAGCAGATATGATTATCGCTTTTGAAGAGCTGGAGGCTTACCGTAGCCTGCCGTACCTGAAAAAAGACGGCGTGATGATTGTTAACACCCAGAAAACAAACCCCATGCCCGTTATTACCGGTGCTATGGAATACCCGGAAAACATTTTGGAAAAGCTCTCTGAAAAGGGCATTAAGGTTGTGGCTTGTGATGCACTCGAGCTTGCAAAAGAAGCGGGCAACATTAAGGCGGTAAATGTTGCACTCATCGGCGTTATGGCGAAAAATTCTCCCCTGTCAAAAGAGATTTGGGACGGTGCACTTATTGATGCTGTTCCTGCTAAATTTTTAGAGGTAAACCAAAAGGCCTTTAGTCTTGGATATAATCATCAATAAAACGAGAGGATGGGTACTATGGAAAAAATCAAACAAATTTCGGTATTCGTTGAAAATGCAAAGGGTAAGCTTTCAAATATTACGACAGTGTTAGCAGAAAACGGCATTAACATTCGTGCCCTGTCTATTGCTGACACCACCGATTTCGGCATCCTGCGTATGATTGTGCAGGACCCGGAAAAAGCACAGGCTGTCCTGTCTGAAAATGATATTATGGTAAAGGCAACCGAGGTTATGGTAGCTGAAGTCAGCGACGAACCGGCAGGCCTTAACAAGGTTTTATGTCTGCTAAAAGATAACAATGTTACCCTGGAGTATTTATATGCCTTTGTAACCAAGCGTGAAAACGAAGCGTATGTGGTTATGAAGACCGATAACAGCGAGATCGCTGAAAAGGCCTTAACTGCCGGCGGCGTTCGCGTACTCTCGGCAAAGGAAGTATATACACTGTAATGGAAACGTTGATTCAGAAAATCTATGGAATTAAAGAAAAAACCATTGCTCTGATGCGTCAGGCAGAGGCAGAACTGTCAGAACGTTTTTCTGTTTTTGAAAAAAAGGCAGAGGCTGGGCAGGCAAAGGTCTTAGCGGCGTTTCATGAAGAAGGCGTCAGCGAACGGCATCTGCTTGGCACAACGGGCTATGGCTATGACGATGCCGGCAGAGAAGCCTTAGAGAGAATTTATGCCTCGGTTTTCGGAGCTGAAAGTGCCCTGGTGCGGCAGCAGTTTGTTTCGGGGACTCACGCTTTGGCGGCGTGCTTTTTCGGCGTTCTGCGTCCCGGTGACACCCTGGTTTTTGCCACGGGAACGCCTTATGACACCTTAGAAGAGGTTGTAGGCCTCCGTGGTGATGGCGATATGGGCTCTCTTGCCGACTGGGGCGTTTCCTGCAAGGTGGTGCCCCTGAAAGAAGACGGCAGTCCGGATTTTTCAGCCATCGCCGATGCGATTGACGGTTCCGTTAAAATGGTTGCTATGCAGCGGTCAAAGGGCTATGCGTGGCGGAAATCCTTGTCTGTTAAAGACATTGGTGAGATTATCAGCTTTGTAAAAGACATTCGTTCTGATATTGTCTGCATGGTGGATAACTGCTATGGTGAATTTGTGGAAGAAAAAGAGCCGACGGCAGTAGGGGCCGACCTGATGGCAGGCTCGCTGATTAAAAATCCCGGCGGCGGCCTGGCTCCCACCGGCGGCTATATTGCCGGCAGAGCTGACCTGGTTGAAAAGGTGGCTTGCCGACTGACGGCACCGGGTATCGGTGGCGAGGTGGGTGCAACGCTCGATGTAAACCGTTTGTTTTATCAGGGTTTGTTTTTAGCACCCCATACTGTTTTGCAAAGCATGAAGTCTGCAGCGTTGGCAGCGAAGATGCTGGAGCTTGCAGGGTTTGATACCTGCCCAAGGAGCTCAGACGACAGAACGGACATTATCCAGGCAATCCGTTTAGGTGATGCCGATAAGGTTTGTGCTTTTTGCCAGGGAATCCAGAAAGGCTCACCGATTGATTCTCAGGTTTGCCCCATGCCTTGGGATATGCCGGGGTATGAAAGCCCCGTTATTATGGCGGCAGGCACCTTTGTTTCCGGTGCCAGCATAGAGATTTCGGCAGATGCACCCATACGGGAGCCCTATGCCGTATATCTCCAGGGCGGACTGACCTATGAAAGTGCGAAAATTGCACTGCTTTGTGCAATAGATGTGATTTTGTAATAAGAATTAAAACCCCTTATGATACTGCATCATAAGGGGTTTTTGAGCTGTTAGACAGTCTTTTTAGATAGAGAAAATAAGCGGAAGTTAAAGGAATTTAAAAAACGAAAAAAACCGCATAAAATCAAGGCTTTGAGGGGATAAATTCCTTCAAAGCCTTTACTGTGTGCTCGAAATGAGCGTATTGCCACTTTTTGATGCATTTTTTAGGTTTTCGCTAGAAAAGTGCTAGAAAAATGTTAGAAATAGGAACAGCCAATAAGAGAGATAACATTAGTAGCTGTGAATGTTGAAAAATGTCAAATTATGTGGTATAATAAAAATTAAGCTAATAACATATAAATAACATATCTAACCTATTTGTTGAAGGGAGGGTATGTTCTTGGGCGAAAAGAGGGACGAAGAATTGAAATATCTCCGAAAAGAACTATTAGATGCATATAATAATGATTTAAAAAAATGCAGGGATATTCCTGAACTGCGAAGCCCACTTATTGGGATAGCGGATGTGTTACAAGCGCATTATATTTTAGCAGATTATTTCACAGATGTATCTGCTGGAGTAGAAATTGAATCAATGTTGGCGGGATTGAGAAACGAAGATTTGTTGGCATCTGCTTTATGCAGACAAACAGTTTCTTATGAAGGCAAACAAAAATATACTGATCCAATTGATATATGTTCCACTTTGTTTTATGGATTAGTCAAAGACCATGCTTTTCACGATGGTAATAAAAGAACAGCTTTATTGGTGTTGCTTAGTCAATTGAATAATTACGGTATTTATCCTAAAAACACTTTTAAAGAGTTTGAGAATCTTGTTTTGGCAATTGCAAGCAATTCTCTAAGCACAAAGTATAATAATTCTTGGAAAAAATTTAAGAAACAAGAAGATCCTGATATTAAATGTATTTCCTATATGTTGCGAAAATTAACAGAGCGAAAAGATAGATCATTTCATCTAAATATTAATATGAAAGAGTTTTGTAATGCGTTAGAAAAACATGATGTCAGATACACTATTGATAACATGAAAGTTAAGTTGGTGCGTACGATAACATTCGTTAAAATTCCAATCAAAAAGTATTCTTATACCATTAAATTTTATGGTTGGACACGTCCTGTGGAGGCCAAAATGGCTAGGGATACTTTTAACGCACTTCATTTGACAGAAGAATTTTCAAGCTTTAAAAAGCTTGTTCAAGGAGAAAAATCATTATATGCAATTATTAATCAATTTGAAATTCCATTGAGAAGATTAAAGGATGAATAAAAAGTTTTGATAAAAATAGCCGATGCAACTGCATCGGCTATTTTTATTTCCAAAAAAACTTTCTTTTGCTGCACTTTCGCTGCAATTTTACTGCAATGTAAAAAAGTGCTAGAGAAATGTTAGAAAAAATTATGGGTTGTTTTGGCGTTATTGAAATTCCTATGAATATATAGTATAATTGATATAGAGGTGATGTTATGAACAGACCGCACATAATCTGTCACATGGTGACATCAATAGATGGAAAGGTTACGGGAGAATTTTTGTCCCGACCGGAATGTGAAAAGGCTACGGATATTTATTATGAGTTAAATCGTGAGTATAACAAAAACGGCGCAAATGGATTTATTTGCGGTCG
>JAFQWH010000091.1 GCA_017407515.1 Clostridia bacterium
CTGCTACCTTTGACGAAACCAAGTATTACGGCAGCTGGGCTTATAACACCATTCAGAAGCTGATGATTCCCTTAGATGCAAACGGAAAAGCGACCATTACCTTTGAAATTGTAAATGACTGATTATGTGTCTTGAAAAGACTGTGACAAAATGGTTACAAATGCCATTTTGTCACGGTTTTTTTTCGTTTTCTATTGCATTTTTCTGGTTTTTTTGGTATGGTATACTTGATGAAAAAAACTTTGAATGAAAAGTGAGGTTTATTATGAAATTTTTTCACGTTTACAATGAAGATTGCTTTGTAGGTCTGGAGAAAAACGGCCTGCTGAATAAGGATACCGGTTTTAAAATTCAGCACGCGTTCTCTGTTCCCGCAGAAAGAAAGTTTAATCGGTATGCGGCTAAGGGTTCTACGCTCCACACTCTGATTAAAGAAGGAAAAATCCCCTTCTATGTGGACAGATTTGCCGGCGGTATCACTTGGCACAATTATGATTTCGACCGTGAACTGATTCGGGAATATATTGATATTTTAGGAGATTGGTTCTTAGGCTTCCAGCTCCACGAGAGTGCGTCTAACCGTCGTAATTCTGACTGGCAGAGAATTATCCGTGTAATGGACGGCAGCCATGGTCCTTATGATGTAGAGGCTCTTTGCGATAAACTGCGGCTTAAGAAAACAAATGTAGAAGACGGAGCATTTCTTTATGGCACTTCTCAGGACAAACCCGAGACGTATGCGAAGATGAAATACGCGGAAACGCCGGCAGAATATATTGAAGAAATGAAAGATATGTTTGCTCGCAGAATGGATGATGTTGAGGGCAGAATTCTGCCTTGCGACAGCTACATGATGGCAACGAAGCTCCAGGACGAGCTGGGTATGCATAGCTTTATGCCTGAAGTTGGCTGTCAGATTCCCTTAATGCGTCAGCAAGTGGCTATGGCTCGTGGTATTGCTAAGGCAAGCAAAAAAACCTGGGGTACATATTACGAATGTTGGCGTGAAGTCCGTGATGGCGGTACGCCTTACTACTGCATGCCTTGCTTTAACTCAGATAAGTCCAACGAATGGTATCTGTCTCAGGAACAGCACGGTGACGACTTTACAACCTTCGGTGAAAACGGTGGTTCCTCCAGAATTCTGCAGAACAGAATTTACTATTATGCACTGATGTCCGGTGCTGACTACTTCTCAGAAGAATGGGGCTTAAACTGCAGCTACACCGACATGCAGGACTTCACCTTATCTGACTACGGCAGAACCAAGAAAGACTTTATTAACACAGCATTAGATTTCCGAGGCATGAAAGCGACGGTTCCCTTTGCGATTGTTCTGCCTACTGACTATGCTTGTATGGAAATCCCTGAAATCTGGGACGAATATGAATTCGGCAAACCCCGTGAGACTTATCTGCGAGTTAAACTTTCAGATAGCGAAAAGGCATACTTCGGCCATATTGAAGAAGTTTTAAAACTGGCGTTCTTAGAAAAGAACCCCGTTGGTAACGAAAGCCATACCATTACAAACTCTCATCTGCCTGATGTATTTGATATTATCTATGCAGACGCTTCTGACGAAGTTTTTGCTCAGTATGCTTACTTAATCGATGCAACACCCACCGGCGAATTTGCAAAGCAAAAAGCATCAAGCGGCTTAAAAGTTTTAGAGAGTGCTGATTTAGGAAAATTGGAAGCTGAAATTAAAAAGCTTACCAAGGAAGTTATGCCTTGCTACGTAGATGACCTCTGCTGGCTGGTTTCTACCGATGAAAACGGCAAGCGTTACCTCTCTATCTTTAATAATGACGGTAACGAAAGAAACCTGCTTCGTGGTAACATCATTCACCGTGAAGCAGATAAAGAAGTAACCATTACCTTTAAGGAAAAGACCATTCCTCACGTATTAAAGGAAACCATGGGTTCTATCTGCCTGGAAAAGGTTGACGATTTAACCTTTAAAGCTACCATTCCGGCAGCTGGCTTTGCGATTATCAATTTCTAATTTAATAAAAAGGTGTAGCGAGCCATAGAGGGCTCGTTACACCCGTTTTTTAAAGAATTTAGGAGGCTTACCATGGCTGAATTTAATTATGATGCAAAAACAGTAATGAAAAATAGCTATCCCAAAATCAGAAAAATGGGTGCTTGCAGTCCCGGCGGCGAAATGACGCCTTTCGTTTGGAACGGAAAGCTGATGCGAATGGAACTGGTGGATCCGACGAATGCAACCGGCGATATGAAAACCACAAAAACCAATGCCTCTATCCGTGACGTTGAAAGCGGTAAAATTATTGCTACTTTAGCAGAGGACAGTTATTTTCACTCGGCTTATATCGAGGGTGATACTGCCTATGTTTTGGGGGTAGATAAATTTGAACGCGGCACGATTCGCATTTATGAAAGTAAGGATTTAATTAACTGGTCTAACCGCATTCTGCTCTCTAACCCCGGTTGGGTTTACTACAATACAGCACTGACAAAAGGTCCTGATGGGTATGTGCTGTTAATGGAAGCAAGCGACCCGGTAGAGTATGTAGGTGTTAAGTTCACCTTCTTCTTTGCAACCTCTCCCGATCTTAAGGAATGGACTTTTTTGGATTATAATGAATGTGCCTTTTCTAAGGAGCGTTACAACGGTGGCCCCTGGATGCGGTATTCTGAGGGCTGGTACTATGTGATCTCTGTAACAGAGCTGCCTTGCCAACACTACACTAACTATATTTTCCGTACCAAGGACTTTAAGGATTGGTATGTGGGTTATTATAATCCCATCTTAATGCCTGATGAAGATGACCGCAAAATTTCTCCCCATGCAGCAGATTTCACTGAGGAAATGATTGAAAAAATTAAAACGAACGGCTTTAACATCAACAATTCCGACATTGACATGTGCGACTGGAACGGAAAAGTTTACATGAACTATGCTTGCGGCAATCAGCTGGGATATTACTACATGGCTGAAGCTGAGTATGACGGTACCGTGGCAGAGTTTTTAAAATCCTATTTTGAATAAACCGTAAGGAGAACGTAACATGAAAAAAGAACAACCTTATGATTTTAGAAAAAAACTACTGACCGTACATGAAAAAGATGTTCGGGATTTTAGTTTACAGCCGGCGGCAGACCAGCTGGCTTTACAAGATGGCGTTATCATCGAAATCGGTGCTACCGATAACGTTGTGATTAACATTGCGGCAGAAGATTTTGCCGACTTTTTAAAGACCTCTATGGGTCTTTCTGCCTCTGTTTCTAAAACCGGCACAGCGGCGGGTAGCAACGTTATCACCCTGGCACTGGCAAAAGATGCCGGCGTGGACTTAGAAGAAGCAGAGGGCTATAAAGGCTTCTTGATTGATGCAAATGATGACATTAAGGTTTACGGCCATGATGACCGTGGCGTTGCAGCAGCACTTTACTATATGGAAGATTTAATGTGCTTTGCTCACGCACCCTTCCTGAAAAAAGAAATCATTAAGAAAAAACCGCTGATGGCCCCCTTGATGATTCACTCCGGCTACGGTATGGAAGAGTGGCCTGATGAATACTTAATGCGTGTAGCTCACGAAGGTAGAGACGCACTCTTGGTCTTTGTCTGCGGCCCTAATCAGACCCGAGTGGGTGAGCTCGATTTTAACGATTTAATCGAGCGTGCTGCAAAATACGGCCTAGATGTGTATGCATACAGCTTTATGCAGAGCGGTATGCACCCCGATGAGCCCGGTGCTGAAGAATTTTATGACAGCATTTACGGTGAACTGTTCCGCAAATTCCCCGGCTTTAAGGGCGTTACCATGGTTGGTGAGGTTGTTGAGTTTAACTCAAACGACCCCCATGTTTCAAAGTTCCGCAGTTGGGACCCCTATACCGCTGACCTGCCGGACGGCAAGTTCTGGCCCGGTTGGTACCCCTGCGAAGATCTACCCCGTTGGGTAGAACTGGTGAAAAAAGTTATCCGCAACGTTAAGCCTGAGGCAGACATCGTTCTCTGGAGCTATAACTGGGGCTTCCAGCCGGAGGAGGCACGTGTTCGCCTGATTGAAAACCTGCCGTCAGATATTACCTTGGAATCTACCTTTGAAATGTTTGACCATAAAAAGCTGGGAGACGTCTGGACAGCTTGCGATGACTATTCTCTGGCCTTTGCCGGCCCCGGCCCTTACTTTACAAGCGAAGCCATAGCGGCTAAAAAGAAAGGCATGAAGCTCTACACCATGAGCCAGTCTGCCGGCATTACCTGGGACTTTGGTTCTGTATCTTTCCTGCCCATGCCCTACCAGTGGGCAAAACGTTTTGAGGGTATGCGTAAGGCCATTCGTGATTGGGGTCTTTGCGGTAGTATGGATTGCCATCACCACGGCTTTAATCCGTCTATTATCACCAAGTTCTCAAAGCTTGCGTTCTTAACACCGGAAGAACCGCTGGACGATATTTTAGACACGATTTTCGTTGCTGAATACGGTGCTGAGAACCTTGAAAAGGTGAAAGAGGGCTTTAAGCTCTGGAGCGAAGCGATTACCTACTTTACGCCCACTAACGGCGACCAGGGCGGTGCTTCCCGTATCGGTCCTGCGTATCCGTTCTGTCTCTATCATCAGGCAAAGCCGCCTCATAAAGAAGAGGCAATGTTCGGAAACCGCGTAGTTTCTCCTCGCCACGGTGATGATACGGTTCACCCCTCCTTTATCTCCAAGAATCCCAACGAAAGTGCTATGACCCTCAGAATCATTCCCGAAATGGAATCCTTAAAGGTAATGCATTCTTTAATGCAGCAGGGTGTAGCGGTGTTTGAATCCATCGAAAACAAAAACGAAAACCTGCTTTCCGTGCTCAACTTGGGTAAATATATCACCAACTGTGTACTGACCAATATCCACGCAAAACAGTGGCATATTTTAAAGGCTAAATTAAATGCCGCCTTTGACCGTGAGGAAGCCCGTGCACTGGTGCCGCAGATGGAAGAGCTTTTGCACGCTGAAATTGAAAATGCAAAGGCAACCATTCCTTTAGTTGAGGTTGACTCTCGCCTCGGTTGGGAACCCTCTATGCTGTACTTGGGTGATAAAGAGCATATCGAATGGAAAATCCGTCAGGTGAACTATGTTTTAGATAAAGAACTGGTTTACTTGAAAAAATGTATTGAACTTTAATTGGGTTTTGTGTATAATAAAGTTAAGGGGCAGGTATGTACCTGCCCCTTTTGCTTAACCAAGCAAGAAGAGGTGTTTTTATGCTTAAAATTGCCCATAGAAGCGGTCCGTCTGTCTATCCCGAACAAACGATTCGCTCTGCAAAGTTTGCCCAAAAAAACGGGGCAGACATGGTGGAAATTGACGTCCGCTTTACAAAAGATAAGCAGATTGCCATTACCCACGATAAAAACGTGAACCGTGTGTTTGGCGTGGACAGAGAAGTTTCTGATATGACGGCAGAGGAATTTTTGGCACTCCGGCATAAAAAGAACAGAGAATACCCGGCACATTTGTTAACTGACTATCTCGCCTGTGGTATTGCACCGCTTCTTTTGCATATTAAAGAGCCGGAGGTTGTGCCGGCGTTGCTTGCGTGTTTAGATGAGCATGACTATCTTGATAAGGTAGTTTTCGGCGTTCAAAGCCTAGAGAGCGTTTCTATTATCAGAAAGTATCGCGAGGGACTGAAAATTCTTGCCTTTGCACCAAACGGAACGCTAGCGGACTTTGCAAAATCTGATGTTGACTATATCCGTCTGTGGGAAAAGTGGCTGACGGAGGAAAACATGGAGCTGATTCGCTCTTGCGGTAAAGAGCTGTGGGTTATGTCCGGCAACTATGACGGGTTTGATGCCGGTGAACCGCCGGAGGAGGGGCTTTCCTTTGTTCTCTCTCAGGAAATTGACGCAATTTTGATTAACGATATGGAATATTTACATACAATGATGGGGCAGGAGGCATAACGATGGTTACGAAAAAAGAAATTCAGTATGAGGGCTACGGACGGTGTTTAGAAATTGCCAACGACTTGGTGCGATTGGTGGTTACCCTTGACTTTGGTCCCAGAATTATCCGGTATTCCTTCTTAGACGGGGAAAATATTTTGTTTGAAGATAAAGACAGAGTGTTCTCAGAGGCAAATCCGAATATGGACAACGTGTTTGGCGAGGGCTCTGTTTGGTATATTTACGGCGGCCACAGACTTTGGACCAGCCCTGAGGATAACCCCAGAACGTACTATCCCGATAATGACCCGGTGAGCTATGAGCTGACGGACAACGGTGCTGTTTTTATGCCACCGGTGCAAAAGTACACCCAGTACGGCTATACCATTAGGGTTTCCTTACATGAGAACACAACGGAGGTTACCGTAGACCATGGTGTTACGAATCACGGACCTTGGGATATTACCCTTTCTCCCTGGCCGATTACGGTGCTTTCCCCCGGTGGAACGGAAATTGTTCCCCAGCCGGTTTGGCAGACGGGCTGTGCACCAAAGCTGAAAATGGCCTTTTGGGATTATGTTAAAATGACGGATAAACGTCTGGTTTGGCTAAATGAATATATTACCTTGAAGCAAGATCCCCAGGGTGATGACAGAATGAAATTCGGCATTAACAGCCAGCACGGCTATGCGATGTATTTTAACCACGGAGATATGTTTTTGAAGCAGTTCAGCCCCAAGCAGGACGGGAATTATCCCGATGGCGGTATGTCCTTTGAGACCTTTACAAACCCGCTGTTTTTAGAAATGGAAACCTTAGGCGAACTGACAACCATTACCCCGGGGAACACCACCTGGCATACAGAAACCTGGTCCCTTCATAAGGCAGATTTGCCGGAACTGACCGATGAGGCCATTGGTGCTTTTAAAAAACAGTATATTAAATAAAAAAAGACCGCCATATGGCGGTCTTTTTATTGTTTCAAAGTAAACTCCATAAACTTTCGACAGGCAAAGGATAAATAGTGATTGTTCTTAGTGTAAAAATAAATATTTCGCATTGTTTCGCTATCAGAGAGCTTGTAATAGTAAAGATGCGGGTTATCTCCTATAAATTTAATCAACGTATCGCTGGTAAAGATAATGCCCAGTCCGGAAGCGGCAATGTTATAGGAGGTTACCTGCTGGTCCAGGAAAAACATAACCCGGGGTTTTATATTGTGTTTCCTAAAGATTTGATTCGCCCGTTTTCCTGTATCATTTTCGGGGTTTAAGAAAATAAAGTCTTCATCGGCAAAGGTTTTTAAATCAACACAAGGGACATTGCCTCTGTGTTTGTTTTCCTTAATATCTTCTCTTGACAGCCGGTAATCGACAAGCTTTTTGTTAAGGGAAAACCGGGAAGGAACTGCCAGCAAAAGCTGTTCGGTGGTATAGACCTGGGAGACAATGTTTTCATCGCTGATAATAGCGTTATCTACCACCAGGTCAAGCTCGCCTCTGCTGAGCCGCTCCATTAAATTTTTTGTGTTGTCTTCTACAATGTCAAAATGAATCCGGGGAAATTCTTTGGTGAAATTCAGAATCATGCTGGGCAGCATAAAAGAAGAAAACAGACTGCTGCCGCCTAACCGCACCGTTCCCGCAAGAAGTTGGGTGTGGTCGGAAACATATTTTTCAAAATCCCGTTCTTTTTCTTCCATTTCCAAAGCATAGCGGATATATTCTTCGCCAATTTCCGTCAGCGTAACCGGCTGGGTGGAACGGTCGAAAATCGGTGCTCCCAGTTTGTCTTCAATCCGCTTAACAGAGGCACTTAAGGAGGGCTGTGAAACAAACAGTTGCTCCGCTGCTTTGGAGAAACTCCCCTCTCTGTAAATCGCTAAAATGTAGCCTTTATTCCGGAACATAGGCGTATCCTCCTGATATAACTTCAAAGTTATAAATATTATACAGAATTATGTATTTGATTATATCACGAACTTCATATATAATCAACCCGTAAGAAGTATTTTATGGAGGGTTTTTATGTTACGATTCAGAGAAGAGCAGGATTCTGTTGGCATTAAAAAAGTGCCGGCAAACGCATATTACGGCGTTCAAAGCCTGCGTGCTATGGAAAATTTCAAAATTACGGGCAGACGGGTACACCCGGAGTTTATCAGAAGTATTGTTGAAGTAAAAAAAGCGGCGGCAAAGACAAATCGCAAAGCCGGTGCTTTAGAAGAAAGTATTGCAGACATGATTGTTTCTGCCTGCGATGATATTTTAAGCGGAAAATATGTAGATAACTTTATTGTGGATGCTATTCAGGGCGGTGCCGGTACTTCGCTTAACATGAATGCCAATGAGGTTGTGGCAAACCGAGCCATTGAGCTTTTAGGCGGCAGAAAGGGAAATTACGACATTGTTCACCCCAACGATCATGTAAACTGCGGCCAGTCTACAAACGATGTGTATCCCACCGCAGGAAAAATTGCGGTGATTCGTATGCTGCAAAAAGCCACTAAACAGCTTGAAAATCTTTACGATGTACTGATGAAAAAGGCAGAGGAATTTGGCGATGTAATAAAAATGGGCAGAACCGAAATGCAGGACGCGGTTCCCATTAGCTTCAGACAGGTGTTTACTGCTTTTGCTAACGCTGTTATGCGTGATAGAAAGCGGTTTGACACGGCAATTTCCGAGCTGTCTGTGTTAAACATGGGTGGAACAGCTATTGGTACGGGTATTACTGCAGTTCCGCAATATATTGAGGAAATTGTTCCCACCATTTCTGAGGTCACGGGTCTTAAGCTTACCCAGGCTGAGGATTTGGTAGACGGCACGCAGAATCTGGATTGTTTTATTATTGTTTCCGGTATTATTAAGTCTTGTGCTTCCACCCTTTCTAAAATCGCAAACGACCTGCGGCTTATGTCCTCCGGCCCCAGAACCGGCTTTGGCGAAATCAACCTGCCACCGAAACAAAACGGTTCTTCCATTATGCCCGGAAAAATTAACCCGGTTATTCCTGAGGTTGTGAGCCAGATTGCCTTTAACATTATTGGTAACGATACTACGATTACCTTGGCAGTAGAGTCCGGTCAGCTGGAACTCAACGCCTTTGAGCCGGTTATCTTCCATTGTCTCTTTGAATCCTTAGAGACACTGACAAACGGTGCTGAAATTTTTGCAAAAGAGTGTATTGAGGGAATTACGGTAAACCGCGAAAATTGCACTCGTGATGTAGAGTGGAGCATGGGCACCATTACGGCACTGTGCCCGGTAATCGGTTACACTAAGGCATCTCAGCTTGCCAAACAGGCTATGCGGGAAAACAAGAGTATTAAACAGGTTCTTCTGGAAGAAAAAATTGTTTCCGAAAGCGAAATTGATGAAATTTTAGACCCCAAAAAGATGATTTAACCATATACATACCGCCGCTTGCTTTTTGCAGGCGGCGTTTTTGTATCCTTCCAAATTGACAGAGGGTAGAATTATATGGTACAATGTAGATGCAAAAGTCAGGGTGAAACGGTGGTAGGACAATGGAATTACAGGTGATTGGAACAATTTATAATGATTTTCACGAGAAATTCGGGATTCCCAGGCAAAGCGGCCTGGTGCCGGAAGTGGTGTCTACCATTGTGTTTTCCGAAGACTACCGAAAACCGGAGGCATTGTCCGGCATTGAGGGCTACTCCCATCTTTGGCTCCTCTGGCAGTTTTCCGAGTGTGCGGAAGCCGGTTGGCGTCCCACAGTCCGTCCGCCACGATTGGGCGGCAATAAACGTATGGGTGTTTTTGCAACCCGTTCTCCCTTTCGTCCAAACAGCATTGGTCTTTCCTCTGTGGTATTGCTTGGTATTGAAAAAACTAAGGAATTTGGTTCTGTTTTAAAGGTTTCCGGTGCCGACTTGATGAACGGAACGCCGATTTTAGATATTAAACCCTACATTGCCTATACCGATTCCCACCCGGAGGCAAAATCAGGCTTTGCGGACCAATTTGTGGGCTATCACTTGGAAGTTTCTTGCCCGCAAGCTCTTCTTTTACAGGTTGAACCGGAAAATCGGCAGACCCTTTTAAAGGTTTTGGAGCAGGACCCGCGGCCTGCTTATCAGGACGATGAAAACAGAATTTACAAAATGGATTTCGGCAGGTATACCGTTAGTTTTCGGGTAGAAAAAGAGGTTTTGACCGTCGAAAATATTGAGAGGTTGCAAAAATGACGGCAACCTCTTTTATTTTTTAAAAATATCTAAAAAAATTCTATCTTTTTTATATATTTCGTTGCATAAGAGTGAATTTTGTGGTACAATAGATGCATAGTGGGTAGGTGTATAGTTTTTTTCTGTACAAGTTCTATTTTCTGTAATCTGAGGGAGAAAACGGAGCAAAATTTATGAAGAACAAGATTAACATCTTAATACCGATTTTTATCGTTTTGGTTCTGATTTATGTGATACGTTCCGTAGCCGGACCTCGTGTTCAGGTAGAGGTCCTTTTGGAAGGCAGCATGGAAGACGTTGTCAATACCAAGGCTGTTTTAATTAAGAATGAAACTTTGCTGAATCCCACAGTAGACGGCGTGTCTGAACCTTTAGTTTCTGATGGGACCCGTGTGGCAGCCGGTCAGCCGGTTGTTGCGGTGTATTCCGAATCCGTTGACCCGGAACTTCGCACGCGGCTTGAGCAGGTAAAGCGAAAGCTTTCGCTCCTAGATGCAGAGCAGGCGAATCTTTTGAGCTACACAGGTGATATGTCCCGATTGGAGAAAAAAATTGCTGAGCAAACCGCCAAAATGATTGAGAAAACCCAGGAGGGTGATATGGCGGCGGTCAGCGAGCTGCAGTTTATTATTGAGGTGCTTTGCGAAAAAAAAGCCCAGCTTTCCGGTAACGGTACCGGCGGCGGAACGCTTGAAGCACTTACTGCAGAAAAACAGCAGCTGGAAAGCCAGATTGGCAACGCCCATCATCAGATTACCGCACCGGTTGCCGGTGAGTTTACTACTATGATTGACGGGTTTGAAAGCGAACTTACACCGGAACAAATGAATCGTTTAACGCCGTCTGCATTGCAGTCCTTTTTAGACCGTGATCGCGGTCAGGAGGTTAAAGCAGAAGCAGATGCTTGCAAAATTGTGAATAACTTCTGTTATCATGTTGCGTTAAATCTTCCGGCGGACAGGGTGAATACTCTGCGTGTGGGTAACACAGCAAGTCTTCGGCTCTATGAACTGTCCGGAGAACTCATTTCCGGCAAAATCACGCATATTTCCTCTGAAGAAGAGGGTATGTGTACTGTGATTTTAGAGTGTGACAGATATATTGAGTCTCTGTTAAAACGCCGTTTTGTCAATGTTGAATTTATCAAAAACCGTTATAGCGGATATAGAGTCAGCGTGAAAAGTCTGCACACGAAAGACGGTGTAACAGGCGTGTATGTTCGTCGGGACGATGTGCTGAAATTCATTCCAGTAACGATTTTATACAACAGTCAGGATATTGCCATTGTAGACTCGGCAAATACTGAAAACCCCTTGCGTTTGTACGATGAGGTTGTTGTCAGTGCCAGCAGCTATGAGGAGGGGAAATTGCTCCGATGAATATTGCATCTAACATATCGGGAATCCGTGAGCGAATTGCCCGTGCTGCCAAAGAAAGCGGCAGAACAGCCGAAGACGTTACGTTAATTGCCGTTACCAAAACGGTAGACACCCAGACTGCCCAAGCGGTTTTACAAGCCGGCGTAAAGGACCTGGGAGAAAATAGAGTACAGTCATTTTTAGAAAAATATGAAGTGATACAAGAGGAAGCCAACTGGCATTTAATCGGCCATTTGCAAACCAATAAGGTAAAATACATTGTGGGTAAGGTAAAGCTTATTCATTCTGTTGATACGTTGCATTTAGCAGAGGAAATCAGCCGAAAAGCTACCGCTCTGGGGATCGTTCAGGATGTTTTGTTTCAATTTAACATCTCCGGTGAGGAAAGTAAATCCGGTGCCGGCCCCAAAGAGGCAGAGAAAATTTTTGAGTCGTTGTCGCTGTTGCCCGGTCTTCGGGTTCGTGGCCTTATGACAATGGCTCCGCTTCTTGCCGGCGAAAGTGAAACCCGTCAGGTTTTCTCAGGGCTTAAAACCCTGTCGGAAACCCTTAAAAAAGAAGCATACCCCAATGTTTCTATGGATTATTTATCCATGGGCATGAGCGGCGATTTTGAGGCTGCCATTTTAGAAGGTGCCAACCTGGTTCGCATCGGCACCGCACTGTTTAAGTAATCAATTTGGTTAAATAAATTAGATAAAATTTTAGGAGGAAGAACTATGGGTACCATGAACAAAATGCTGAAATGGATTGGACTTTCTGATGACATCGAAGAGGAAGAAGAATTTTTAACCGGCCCGCAGACTGAGCCGGAAGAACCTGTTATTCCTGCAGGTAAACGCGGTAAGGTTGTGAACATTCACACCTCTACACAGCTTAAGGTGGTTGTAATTCAGCTCACAAGCTTTGAAGATGCACGCGACATTGCTGACCACTTAAAGACTAAAAAACCGGTTGTTATCAACCTGGAAAAACTGGACAAAGAAGTATCCCGCCGTGTTGTAGATTTTCTTTCCGGTGCGGTTTACGGTGTTGACGGCAACATTCAAAAAGTAGCAAACGGCATCTTCTTAATTGCTCCCTATAATGTTGGTATTATGGGTGACTTTAAAGACGAGCTGACAAAGGGCTTCCCCTTTGCATACTAATTTTGACGAAAAAATGCTCCTCGCCCGTATCGGCGATTTGGAGCGGGGTGCGGAACACGGCGGAAAGCCGTGTTTCAGCCGTTTTTTAGACCCTAAAGAAATTGCCGTTTTTAACAAGCAACCCCTGCCCAAGACGCCCTTTATGCTTTGGGGTGGTTATGAGGACAGCGAACGAAAAATACTGGGTTTCTTCCCGGATTATTTAGAACCTGACCCGGCACTTTTCCCCATACGTGCACTGCGTATTACAAGCCGTGAGCCATTAGGCCACAGGACGGTTTTAGGTTCTGTTATGGGCTTGGGGATTGAACGCAATTTAATTGGTGACGTGGCGATGGAAACCCAAGGGGCTGTTTTGTTCGCCTGCGATTCTATTTGTGACTATATAAAGCTCAATTTAACTAAGGCGGGGCGAGCCGGCATTAAGATTCAGGAAGCTTTGCCGGAAAGCCTGGAGTTGTTACCAAAAGCCTGGGAACCCATTTGTGGAACCGTGGCATCTCTGCGTCTTGACTGCGTTTTAGGTCTGTTAACCGGTGCTTCCAGAAACGGTGCTGAGGAGATGCTGAAGCAGGAACGGGTTTTACTGAACCACACCCTTTGTAAAAAAAGTGCTACATTAGTCAATACGGGTGATGTTTTAAGCGTTCGTGGTTTTGGTCGTGCGGAGCTTTTGGAAATTGGTGGCGAAACCCGTAAGGGAAGAATGAAAATCACCCTGAAAAAATACATATAATAAAGAGAGGAAGAGCCGATATGCTGACGCCTGTTGATATTGAAAACAAAGAATTTACCAAGGCATTTCGTGGATATGACATCTACGAGGTTGAAGAATTTATGAAGAGCCTGGTAACCGATTATGAGAAGCTCTACCGTGATAATGCGGAATTAAAAGAGAAAAATGCAATGCTGAATGATGCAATCGGTAATTATAAAGGCATGGAGGAAACCATGCAGAATGCAATTTTGGTTGCACAGCGTACGGCAGAAGATATTAAGCAAAACGCTTATGAACGGTCTGAGACTATTATTAAAGAAGCAGAACGCAAAGCATCAGAAGTAATTGATAAGGCAAACCGTTCTATTTCTAACCTGGAAAAAACCTATTTAAGCATGCAGCGGGAAATGAATGGTTTTAAGGCAAAAATGAATGCACTGTTATCTACATACATGCAGCTTTTGTCTGACCTTCCCGAGCAGGCATCTTCGTTTTCCAACATTAATATGCCCGAGATTACGGCAGAGTCTATCCCCGAAAAACAGGTAGAGGAGACAGTTCCCGGAGATACTAACCGGTTTACGCTTTCTTCATTGGGCGTTGAAAAAGAGCCGGAGCCGGTAAAGGAACCCGAAGCGAAGGAGGAGCCAGTTCTGCAACCTAAAACTGTCGAAACCGGTTTTGAAACAGAAAGAAAGGTAAACCCTTTAATTGAAGAACTGATGCAGAAAAATAAGGAGCAAGCACAGGAGACGGCTCCTATTACTAATACAGAACCTTTTTCTGTTGTGAAAGAAACTGTGGATAAAGAGCCCACAACAACGGTTTCTTCCATTAACTTAGAAGATTTAAAGAATTTTGACGTTTTTTCAGACGATTCACTCTGATTTATAAATTCAGATATATGCGAGCCTCAAAGAAAGGATGAACACTCAGATGGATTACAGCCAAACCCTTAACCTGCCGAAAACCGAGTTCCCGATGCGTGGTAACCTGCCCCAGCGTGAGCCGGAAATTTTAAAACGGCAGGAAGACAATACAATGTATGAAAAGCTCATGGAGAAGAACGAGGGTAAACCGCTCTTTATTCTTCATGACGGACCGCCCTATGCTAACGGTGATATGCACATGGGCCATGCGCTTAATAAGACCTTAAAGGATATTATCACCCGTTTTAAGAATATGGACGGCTTCAAAGCTCCCTATATTCACGGTTGGGATACCCATGGTCTGCCTATCGAACGTCAGGCTATTGCAAAACTGGGCATCAACCGCCACGAGGTTGATACCGTAGCATTCCGTGACCTTTGTCGTGACTTTGCTATGAAATACGTGAACCTGCAGATGGGCTCTATTAAGCGTTTAGGTGCTTTGGGGAAATGGGAAGATCCTTATCTGACTCTGGATCCGAAATTTGAAGCAAAGCAGATTGAAATTTTCGGTAAAATGGCTGAAAAAGGCTATATTTACAAAGGCTTAAAACCCATCTACTGGTGCCCGGACTGTGAAACCGCACTGGCAGAAGCTGAAATTGAGTACCAGGAAGATAAAACAAACTCTATTTACGTTAAGTTTGCTGTAAAAGAAGACAATGGCGTGTTTGATACCTGCGGCATTTCCAAGGAAAAGATTAACTTCTTAATCTGGACCACCACAACCTGGACCCTGCCCGGTAACGTAGCCATTGCCTTAAACGGTAACTTCACTTACAACCTGGTAGAGTCTGACGGGGAATATTTCATCATTGCTGATGAGCTGGTAGACACCGTTATGAAAGCAGCAGGCCGCGAAAGCTATCAGACAGTTTGCAGTTACAGTGGTGCAGAGCTTGAGATGATTCGTTGCCAGCATCCGTTCATTGACCGTGAATCTGTGATTATTTTAGGCGACCATGTAACGCTGGATGCCGGTACCGGCTGCGTTCATACAGCTCCCGGTCACGGTTTGGAAGACTACATTGCCTGCCAGCAGTATAAAGAAATCCCCATCATCGTTCCCGTTGATGAGAAGGGTTATTTAAATGACCTTGCCGGTGAATTCTCCGGTTTATATTATGAAAAGGCAAATGCTAAAATTATTGAGAAGTTAACAGAACTTGGTGCTCTGTTTGCTGTTGAGGAAATTATCCACCAGTATCCTCACTGCTGGCGTTGTCACGATGCTATCGTATACCGTGCGGCAGAGCAGTGGTTTGCATCTGTTGATGCCATTAAAGACGATGCTGTAAAAGCTATCCGCGAAGTGACCTGGCTGCCCAAGTGGGGTGAAGACAGAATCACCGGCATGGTGCAGGACAGAAGCGACTGGTGTATCTCCCGTCAGAGAACCTGGGGCGTGCCCATTCCTATCTTCTACTGCGAAGAATGTGGCAAAGAACTGATTAACGCAGATACCATCAAGGCAGTTTCCGAGCTGTTCTATGAAAAGGGCTCTAACGCTTGGTACGAAATGCCTGCTGAAGAAATTCTGCCGGCAGGAACGGTTTGCCCGGTCTGCGGTTGCAACCACTTTACCAAAGAAAAAGACATTATGGACGTTTGGTTTGACTCCGGTTCCAGCCATACTGCTGTTTTGGAAGTAAAAGAAGGCTTACAGTACCCTGCTGATTTATACTTAGAGGGTAACGACCAGTACCGTGGTTGGTTCCAGTCTTCCTTATTGACTGCGATTGCGGCACGTGGTACAGCACCCTATAAGGCAGTTATCACCCACGGTATGATTGTTGATGAATCCGGTGCGAAAATGTCTAAATCCAAGGGCAACGGTATCAGCCCTCAGGATATTATTAAGCAGTTCGGTGCTGATGTACTCCGCTTGTGGGTTGCATCTGCTGACTATAAAACCGATATGCATATTTCAGAAAACATTTTAAAACAGCTTTCTGAAGCATACCGTAAAATCAGAAACACCGCCCGTTATATTTTGGGTAATATCCATGACTTTGAGCCGGATAAAGATATGGTTGCAGTTTCCGATATGCAGGAAATTGACCGTTTCATTATGGCTCGCCTTGACCGTTTGGTTGAGAAAGTTCTGGAAAGTTACAGAAGCTACGAATTCCATGGCGTGTTCCACGCTATTCACAACTTCTGTGTTGTTGACATGAGTAACTTCTATTTAGACGTTATCAAAGACAGACTCTACACAGAAAAAGCTGACAGCGTGGCTCGTCGCAGTGCTCAGACGGCTATGTACAGAATTTTAGACAGCTTAGTTCGCCTCTTAACACCTGTTTTGGCTTACACCTGTGAAGAAATCTGGTCCTTTATGCCTCATAAGGCAGAAGACAATGCAGAGTTTGTAATCTTAAACGATATGCCTAAGGTAGACGCTTCCCTGCGTGACGAAGCTTTAGAAGCTCGTTGGGAAACCCTGCTTGCAGTCCGTAGTGATGTTGCAAAGGCGTTAGAAGAAGCAAGAAACGCTAAAGTTATTGGTTCTTCTCTGGCAGCAGATGTAACCATCTATGCAGAGGGTGACGTTAAAGCGGTGCTTGAAAGTGCTGACCTTGCTACCATCTTCATCACCTCCGGAGCAACTGTGGCAGACCTTTCCGGTGCACCTGCCGATGCTGTCGTTGGTGAAACCGGCGTTAAAATTGCCGTTTCTGCAGCTGCCGGCGGGAAATGTGAACGTTGCTGGATGTTCTCTGAAACGGTTGGCGAAAATGCGGCTCATCCTACGCTTTGCAGCCGTTGTGCAGAAACTTTAGCATAAAAATGTATCAAAAAGGGCAAGGCGTTTGCCTTGCCCTTAATTTTATTAAGGAGAGACGAGTTCATTGCTCATTTTTTATTTTGTAGGGATTATACTGCTGACAATTATAGACCAGCTTTCCAAATGGCTCGTCTGTCGGTATATACCGGAACAGGGTTCTATTACCATATGGAAAGATATATTTAGCTTGACGCACATAAAAAATCCGGGTGCGGGTATGGGGTTATTGGCAGGCCAATTATGGATTTTGATTCCAATCGCCGCGTTGGTTATTCTTGGTATTACGGTTTACATGATTAAGAAGAAACCGTCAAGTTCCTTGTTGATAACCTCTTTAACCTTAGTGGTCAGTGGTGCTCTGGGAAATTTGATTGACCGCATATTCCGAGGCGAAGTGGTTGACTTTTTAAATTTCAGCGGACTGTATTTTCCTTATATTTTTAATCTGGCAGACTGTTTTGTGGTTTGCGGTGCTTTTCTTTTAGCTTTTTATATTATCTTTGTTGAGGGCAAGGAAAAGAAGTCGAAAGAAACTGAAGAAGGAAAAGAGTGAGACGGTATGAACTTTGTATGTGATGAAACGTCCGCCGGTATTCGGTTGGACGTTTTTCTATCCGAGCAGGCAGACCTTACCCGTTCTGCGGCACAAAAGCTGATTGAAAACGGGGACGTTACTGTTTCGGGGGAACAAGTCAATAAAAACTATAAGCTCAGGCTCCGGGACGAAATTGCGGTGGCGTTGCCGGAAGCAAAGGAGCTTACGGCACAGCCTGAGAACATTCCTGTGGAAATTGTTTATGAAGACGACTCTTTGCTTGTTGTTAACAAAGAGCAGGGTATGGTAGTCCACCCGGCGGCAGGCCATGACAGCGGGACCTTGGTTAATGCACTGTTGTACCATGCAAAAGGCCGTCTGTCTGCTATTAACGGGGTTATCCGCCCGGGCATTGTCCATCGGATTGATAAGGACACCAGCGGCATTTTGGTGGTGGCAAAAACCAATCAGGCACATCTTTCCCTGGCGGAGCAGATTAAGGAACACTCTGTAAGCCGGGAATATTTTTGCATTGCCCACGGCACCTTTAAGGAAGACTCTTTTACTGTGGATAAGCCCATCGGCAGACACCCGAAGGACAGAAAGAAAATGGCTGTGGTGGCATCAAGCGGCAGAAACGCCGTGACCCATGTGACGGTTGTTCGACAGTTTAGCCGCTGTGCTTTGCTTCGTTGTCGCTTAGAAACCGGCAGAACCCACCAGATTCGCGTGCATCTTTCAAGTATTGGCCACCCTGTGGCAGGGGACCCGGTTTACGGGGTGAAAAACGATCCGTTGACAAAAAAATATGCCCTGACAGGGCAACTGTTACACGCTGCACTGCTGGGCTTTTTGCATCCGGAAACGAACGAATATGTTGAATTTAGTGCCCCCCTGCCGAAACATTTTCAGCAGGTGGTTGACGATTTGGAACGAAAAGGTTAGGCCCTGAACGAATCTGCCTGGTCGGAAATAATTTCTGACAGCAGTTTATAAATATTGCCTGTTAATGCTACCTGAACGGCTTTTTGGAAAAAGTCAGAAAAGGTGGCATTTTCTTTTTCGGAAAGGGTTTTTTGAAAATCACCGATTTCCTTAATGACACGGTAGGAAATTTGCTTTTGTGCGTCCCTGAATGCATTAAAAGCACTCTCTATTTCTGTTTCAGATAAAGAGAGGGGCAGTAACTTCTGAATGTCAGAAATGGATAAAATCTGCTTCAGGGAGCAAACCATAACCAGGTATGCCAGGTGAATTCGGTTATACCGCTTTTTATAGGGCTTGGGAATGACCCCCAGTTTAACATAGTTGTTAATCATGGAGGGGGTGATAAGCTTGTCCGTCGGTTTTTTATAAAGAGAGAGGTATTCTTCCATTAAGGTAATGACCTGGTCCATATATAAATCAAAACGGGGCAGTGCCTCCCAGGTGGGAAGCTCATAGGGCTCTATGGTTGCCAGTTGGGTTTGCGTTTTTTGTATTTCTACCATGAAAATGATACCTCCCCGTCTTTTTTACTCTATAAAATTATTATAGCTTGGATTGGTGAGATTGTCAAGAAAAGAAAGAGGCTGTGATGGTTCACAGCCTCTTTTAAAATTTTCCGTTTAAATACGTCATAGGGTCAATGGGAGAACCGTTTACGCGAACCTCAAAATGAAGATGAGGTCCTGTGCTGCGACCGGTGTTTCCCACTTTTGCAATTAAATCACCCTTAGCAACAACAGAACCTTTCGGCACCAGGAGTTCGCTGCAGTGTGCATAGTAGGTTTCAACGCCGTTACCGTGGTCTATTTGAATCATGTATCCGTAGCCACCGTTATTATATTCTGAGTAGGTTACAGTGCCGTTATCAGCAGCATAAATATTGGTTCCAATGTTGGCGGCAACGTCAACACCGTCGTGATTACGCCCCCAACGGGAGCCGAAACGGGAAGACAAGCTGCCACTGGCAGGAACAGCCAAGTCACCGGTGCCAATAGGACTGGGGGGTGTTTTTGTGCCCTTTAGAACCACGCGGTCTGTTGCGGCAGAGAGAACATTTTCAGAAACAACATCTCTTTTTGTTTCTACACCGTTTACCGAAGTGACGTAGGCCTCAATGACCCTGACGCCCTCCGACCCCTCCTGGGTCACAAAGACATTTCCCTGATACCGGGTTGCGTCGTCCTTTTCAACCGTGTTAAAGGGAATTGCTTCTTTGAGAGTTTTAAACTCCGTTGTCTGAACGGCTAGAAGGGGATCACCCGTGGGGATTTTTAAAATGCCGGGAGTCGGATTCTCCGGGTCAGCAATCAGATTGTTTTTCAGGACATCATCAACGGTGATGCCGTAGCCTGCAGCGACCTGGGAAAGGCTTTCTCCCTCTTGCAGCATATGCTTCTCAAACCGGCCTTTTTTAAGAGCCAAGGTCGCACCGTCTTCCGTTTTCAAAGCTGCTTTGGGAACAAAGCGGTGGGACACTGTAACCGTTTGGGCAAAATCAGCAGTTGCGTCAGTTTTGCCTTCTAAAAAACTGTTTTTGTAATTCGATAGCACAGCAAGAGCCGATTCCTCGTTTGCCAGAGCAAAGATCATTTCATCATTTACATAAACACCGTAAGCCGGAATCATGTTAGTGCTTGTTGCCTTTAGCTGTTCCTTCATATCCTCAGCAGAGGTAAAAGCATTTTTGGCGATTATGCAGGTGGAAAAGGAGGGTTCGCCGGCAGGAACGAAATTTTCATCACTGACATAGGCAATCTCCCGGTTAATTTCCTCCACCATGGCAGCGTATTCAGAGGCATTGCGTGCTGTACCAATCACTTGACCGTTGATGGTGATTTTACAGCCAATGCTGCAGGTGCTAAAGAGAATCGTGGCGGCAGAAGCTACAATGCCTACAGAAACAGCAGAGGAGAATGCCAACCGCTTTGCGTTTTCAACCAGATAGCTTTTAGTCGCAACAAATGCATGCTTGGAAATATTTTTTAAGCGGACGCCCTGCTTTTTAAACCAAGCGGCAGCATTTTTGGCGTAATTTGATGCTAGGTTAGACAACCCGGAAAGAACCTCCGGCAGCTGTTTACGGTCTGCAGAAAGAGAGCTTTCTTGCTCTTTTTTTGGTTGTGTAGTGGTCTCTTTATTTGGCACTTGTATATAATATTTTGAAGGAATTTTTTCAATTCGTTTTACTGTGGTGTTTGTACTGTGGGTATCCAACTGCTCACCTCGTTTCATTTTATGGTTGTTAGTAGTATATGTTCGGACGAAAAAAATATTACAAAATTATTAAATTACCTTCTTATTTTACAACAATTTTTTAACAATTTCAAGAGTTGAGATGTAAATAATGTATGAATTTCCTGTTTTTCTGTCAGAAAAAAGGTCAAAAAAGAGGCTGTGACAAAAAGTGTTTGTCACAGCCTTATTAAATTGTGTTATCAGACCGGTAGAACGTAGAGCAGAATAGAAAAATAATGTAAAATACTGCCGGCTAAAACAAACAAGTGCCAAATGCCATGCATAAAACGAATTCTCTTGAGTGCATAGAACACAAACCCAACAGTATAAGCAATGCCGCCGGCAAGCAAGAGGATTAAAGCCGGTTTTCCTAAAACAGCCATCATGGGTTTAATTGCCAAAATAATCAGCCAACCCATTACAATATAGCAAATACCGGAGAAAAGTTTAAATTTCTCAATGCTGATGGCGTTTAACACAATACCTAAAACGGTCAGTCCCCAAATGATGCCGAAAATCGTCCACCCCAGGGGCCCGCGTAAAGAAACTAGGGTATAGGGCGTGTAGGTTCCGGCAATTAAAAGGAAAATGGAGCAGTGGTCAAACACACGGAAGACTCTTTTAGCACCCTCATGGGTCAACGCATGGTACAGGGTTGACATGGTGTAGAGAAGAATCAGCATAGCACCGTAAATCGCAGCGGAAACAACGCTGTAAACGTTTCCGTAGAGTGTTGCAAAAACGATGGCAACAACCGTTCCGCCAATGCCCAGGAGAGCTCCTAAGCCGTGAGTAATAGCGTTAATCAGTTCTTCTGCCGTTGAAACCTTTGGGAGAGATGCTTTAATCTTCGAAGTCATACACATCACCCATACGAGTTTTAAATTCCTCGAAAACCATGTCAAGTTCTGCCTCGTCTTCTACAAAGGTCAACGCTTCGTTGCCTTCATCATCTGTCTGGAGGGTGAAGAACAGGACTTCATCTGCTTCACCTGCCTGCACCTCTTCCTCGGTAGGAATCAGCACAACATAGGTTTCGCCGTTAAAGGGGAAAGAGTCAACGTGCTCAAAAGCGTGCTCGTTGCCTTCTTCGTCCAGCATGGTTACGATGGAGGGTTCTTCTTCTGTTTCGGGGGTGATATTTTTAATATCGCTCATAGTTTAGTCCTTTCTAGCTGTAAAGCTTAATGCTTTCTAAAACCTTATCCAGCATCTCCCGATACTTGGCTTCTTTCTTGCGTTCTTCTTCCACAACCTGAGCCGGAGCTTTTGCAATAAAGCCCTGGTTGTTCAGCTTGCCCTCAACACGCTTAATTTCGCCTAAGAGACGTTCTTTTTCTTTGTTTAAGCGTTCCAGTTCTTTTTCTTTATCCACTAAATCGTCTAAAGGCATAAATAGCTGAGCACCTTCTACAACGCAGGAAACAGCGTTTGCCGGAGGCACAAAGTCATCACCGCAGACAACGGTTTCAGAAGCAGAGGCAAGCTTTTCAAAGAAGATAGCCGCCTGTGAGAAAACGTCTTTCTTTTCGGTCTTAATATAAACCTTAGCCTTTTTAGAGGGCGGAATGTTCATTTCACTACGCTGGTTACGGATTGCTTTTAAAGCGTTTTTAACCAGTTCCATGTCAGCCGCTTCTGCGGAGAAGCATAAGCTGTCGGAGAATTTGGGCCACGGGGCGATAACGATGCTTTCGCCTTCGTGGGGCAGCTTCTGCCAGATTTCTTCCGTAATGAACGGCATAAAGGGATGCAGCAATTCTAACGCACCGGAGAGCACATAAGACAGAACGTACTGTGCTGTCTTGTTGGTGGGGCAGTCCTCGTCGTAGAGACGGGGCTTAATCAGCTCAATATACCAGTCGCAGAATTCGTCCCAGATAAAGTCATAGAGCTTACCAACAGCAATACCCAGCTCGAAGCGGTCTAAGTTGTCGGTAACTTCTTTAACAACCTGATTGTATTTGTGCAGAATCCATTTATCTTCCAAAGCAAGCTGGCTAGCCTCAGGCACTTTGCGGTCAGAAACCGTTAAGTTCATGAGCACAAAGCGGGAAGCATTCCAGATTTTATTGGCAAAGTTACGGCTGGCTTCCACACGTTCGTCAGAATAACGCATATCGTTACCCGGAGAGTTACCGGTTGCCAGAGTAAAGCGGAGTGCGTCCGCACCGTACTGTGCGATAACTTCCAAGGGGTCAACGCCATTCCCTAAGGATTTTGACATTTTTCTGCCCTGAGAGTCACGAACGAGACCGTGAATTAAAACATGCTTAAAGGGTTCTTTACCCATGTGCTCCATAGCGGAGAAAATCATACGGGCAACCCAGAAGAAGATAATGTCATAACCAGTAACCAAAACGCTTGTGGGATAGAAATAGTCAAGGTCTTCGGTCTTGTCCGGCCAGCCTAAGGTTGAGAACGGCCAGAGAGCAGAGCTGAACCAGGTATCCAAAACGTCTTCGTCCTGACGCATCTTAGCACCGCACTTGGGGCAAACGGTAACATCTTCCCGGCTGACAACGGTTTCACCGCAGGTGTCGCAGTAATAAGCCGGAATTCTGTGTCCCCACCAGAGCTGACGGGAGATACACCAGTCGTGAACGTTTTCCATCCAGTTAATATAGGTTTTGGAGAAACGGTCAGGAACA
>JAFQWH010000092.1 GCA_017407515.1 Clostridia bacterium
AACCCAGAGAAAGTTTGACCGGTTGACGCCGGTGGTTTCGTTCAGGCTACCGGTGAGGGCGGAAAAATCGAAGATGTTGCGAAAAGCAAAATAGGCTCCCAGAATGACGAGATATACCCCGAAACCCAGTAAAAGGGCAAGGGTAAAACCCTTTTTGTCCGGCACAAGCAGGCTTTTGATGTTTGTTTCCTTGTGAAAACACCCATATAAAACAGGAATCAACAGAAACAACAATAGCTTAATGGCAGACTTTATGGCATAGCCCGGCTGAATTACGGCATCCACAAGACCCATCGCCAAGCAGGCAAGGATGACCAAAACCGGTATCTGCATTTTTCTCATTGGGGCTCTCCTTTCGATAGCATGGAATACACGAAGCTAAATATGATTTCGTATCGTTCAGCTGTAATGACGCCGTCTTTTACCGTTAACCGGCACACTCTGGCTGTTCTTGCCTCAACATATTCATCACTGGTTTTTTCAACCGTTTTTCCTTTAACACTTTTCTTTAGAAGCCGCGAGAATACTGGATTTTCTCGCATCCGATAGCATATGTAAATATTTAAAATCGACAAACTAATCTTTTAAATTGTAAGGACTTGACACGAGTAAATCTACACCAAGACAACAGAACCATCCCCGTGTCTTAAACTTATTTAAGTTTTATTATCTTCAGTGCATAGAAAACCACCATTAACAGAGCCCATATAATAGCACCTATAATTTCTCTGACCAAGTGAACAGAATGATTAAAAAGAAAATCAAGTAAAACACTCAACGAAAAGTAAACCACTGTTCCTAAAATTAAAGCGACCCATTTTTTCATATATACCGCTCCTTTCGAAAACATTCGACGTTGTTTAATTGCGACACATAAGGTTTAGATGCAGTCAGTTTTCATTAACTTAGAACCAAAATGTTAATCATATTTTGATATAATTTCTTTCGGTCTAACTGCATTTTCATTTAAATTCCAATAATCGTCTTGGTATTCATAGCACAAAACACCAACATCAGCAGATTGAATCCATATGTTATAAGTTGATTCTTCCCAACAAATTCCCCAAAAGTCACTTGCTCTTGCTGGAGAAAAGGAATGTATTTTTTCGTCATTTTCAGTTTTATAAACGTCAACAACAATATAAGAGGCATCATCTTTTTCCTCAACTGTTTGCACAGCATAAAAGACATCGTCAAAACTATTTGTTTTTTCAGCAGTAAAACTACCCCACTGCCTTTCTTTGTTAGTGCTACTTCCACATGATGTAAAAACAAAGACACATAGTAACATCAATAGAAATTTAATTATTCTTTTCATACAGTCCCCTCCTGTCAGACAAACTCAACAAAAGTCAACCAAAAAGCGACAAACAAATTCAGATTTCTATACATACTTATTGTATCATAAATCAACCTAATTTTCAACGCGGTTTCGCAGTTTTTACAGAATATTCACAAGGCCTTTTTCGGTGATGATGGCGGAAACTTTTTGGTCAAATTCGCCTCGGGGAAGTTCGTCAGCCAGGCAGTCTGAAAAGCAGATGCCAAGGGCTTTTGCGGTCTTTGTCTTTGGTAGGTAACGGTCATAGTAGCCGCCGCCGTAGCCCAGGCGGTAGCCGGCTTTGTCAAAGGCGGCACCGGGGACTAAGATGAGCTCAGCTGCGGCGGGCGCTAAAAGCTCAGCTTCCGGGGGCTCCAAGATGCCGTAAGCACCGGGGGAAAGCTCCTCTAAATCCCGGATTCTGAAAAAGTCCATCTGCCCGTTTTCCCTGCATTTTGGAAGGGCGATGGCTTTACCCAGAGCAAGGAGGCTACGGAGCAAATTCTCCGTTTCCGGCTCGCTGCGAAAGGCAGCGTAGGCAAAAATCACAGAGGGCTTTTCCTCTGCCACCAGGCCTAAGATATGCTTTTTAATCTGTTCTGATTTTTCGTTCCAGTCCGGTATAGCGTCCCGGAGGGAAAGGAAGTGCTTTCGCAATTCTTTTTTATTCATCGGATGCAGAACGCCTCCACTTGTTCCGTTTTTTTCGTTTCGTCATTCACCCGGAAAACGCAGCCGGAGAGCATACCCTTACCATCTGCAAACTCAAAGCGACGAGGCATACCGGTAATGAAGCGCTCCAAGGTGATTTCCCGCTTAACACCCAGGCAGGAATACTGAGGGCCTGTCATACCAATGTCGGTAATGTAGCCCGTTCCCTTGGGGAGAACCCAGCCATCAGCAGTCTGGACGTGGGTATGAGTGCCGAACAGCGCCGTCACCCTGCCGTCTAAATGCCAGCCCATAGAGATTTTTTCACTGGTCGCCTCGGCGTGAAAATCAACAAAAACAAGGTCTGCATTGATTTTTTCCAAGGCCTTATCCACAGCACGAAAAGGACAATCCACTGCATCCATATATACTCTGCCTAAAAGGTTAATTACGGCGATTTTCTTGCCGTTTTTCGTAAAGGTGGCGTAGCCCCTGCCGGGAGTGCCAGGCGGGAAGTTCAGCGGACGGACAATTTGCTCGTTGTTTGCCAAAAGGTCAAAGGCCT
>JAFQWH010000093.1 GCA_017407515.1 Clostridia bacterium
GTCGTTCCAGTTCTGAACCGGACGGTAGTAACCGGTAATACGGCTGTAAACCTCTGTGACTTGACCACATTCGGGACAGGTAAAGGCTTCACCGGAAATATAGCCGTGAGTCTTACATACGGAGTATGTGGGGGACATGGTGTAGTAAGGCAGTTTATAGTTTTCTGCAATCTTACGAACCAGGTCAGCCGCAGCACGCCAATCGGGCAGTTTTTCGCCTAAGAATGCGTGGAATACGGTACCGGAGGTATACAGTGTCTGTAATTCGTCCTGAATATCCAGAGCTGTGAAAATATCCTCGGTGTAACCAACAGGCAGGTGAGAGCTATTGGTGTAATAGGGCTTATCATCAGCATTTTTAGCCGCTGTGATAATGTCGGGATAATGCTTTAAGTCGTGCTTAGCCAGACGGAAAGCAGTAGATTCAGCCGGTGTTGCTTCTAAGTTATAGAGGTCGCCGTACTGTTCCTGATAGTCAGACAGACGGTCACGCATATGATTTAAAACATTCTTGGTAAATGCCTGTGCACGTTCATTTGTCAGGTCAGCCTTGATCCATTTTGCATTCAGGCAAGCTTCGTTCATACCAACCAAGCCGATGGTTGAGAAATGGTTATCAAAGGTGCCCAGGTAACGCTTGGTATAAGGATAGAGGCCAGCATCTAACAGCTTGCTGATAACGGTACGTTTAACCTTTAAGGAACGAGCCGCAATATCCATCATTTTATCAAGACGTGTATAGAAATCAGTCTCGTTTTCAGCTAAATAAGCAATTCGGGGAATGTTAATGGTAACAACGCCCACAGAACCGGTAGACTCACCGCTACCAAAGAAACCGCCGGATTTCTTACGAAGTTCACGGAGGTCAAGACGCAGACGGCAGCACATAGAACGCACATCGGAAGGCTCCATGTCGGAGTTGATGTAATTGGAGAAATACGGTGTGCCGTATTTTGCGGTCATCTCAAACAGCAGACGGTTGTTTTCGGTATCAGACCAGTCAAAGTTGCTGGTAATAGAATAAGTCGGAATGGGGTACTGGAAGCCACGGCCGTTGGCATCGCCCTCAATCATGATTTCGATGAACGCCTTGTTAACCATATCCATTTCTTTCTGACAGTCTTTATACTTAAAGTCCATCTCTTTGCCGCCAACAATACAGTTGAGCTCGGATAAGTCGTTAGGAACAACCCAGTCAAGTGTAATATTGGAGAACGGTGCCTGGGTACACCAACGGGACGGGGTATTAACGCCGTAAACAAAGGACTGGATGCACTGTTTAACTTCTTTCTGGCTTAAGTTATCCACCTTAACAAAAGGAGCAAGATAGGTATCAAAAGAAGAGAACGCCTGAGCACCTGCCCATTCATTCTGCATAATACCTAAGAAGTTAACCATCTGATTACACAGGGTGGATAAGTGGCTTGCCGGAGCGGAGGTAATCTTGCCCGGAACGCCGCCTAAACCTTCCTGAATCAGCTGTTTTAAGGACCAACCGGCACAGTAACCGGTCAGCATGGAAAGGTCATGCAGGTGAATATCAGCATTTCTGTGAGCATTGCCGATTTCATCATCATAAATTTCAGACAGCCAGTAGTTTGCTGTAACAGCACCGGAGTTGCTCAGAATTAAACCGCCCACAGAATAGGTTACGGTTGAATTTTCCTTAACACGCCAGTCGTTAATGTTTAAATAGTTGTCCACAATGGCTTTATAGTCCACCATGGTAGCATTTAAGTTACGGATTTTTTCTCTCTGGCGACGGTAAATGATGTAAGCTTTTGCAACATCACTATACCCTGCCTTAATCAGAACAGATTCCACGCTGTCCTGAATATGTTCAACCGAAATTTTGTCATTTTCAATCTTCGGTGCAAATTCTGCTGTAACTTTTAATGCTAAAAAATCAACAATGTCCGTATGGTATTGTATCTGACAAGCTTCAAAAGCCTGTGTAATCGCGGTGCTGATTTTGCTTAAATCAAAATCTACAATCTTTCCGTCACGTTTTACAACACTATACATGAAATTCTCTCCTTTCAAATCGTTATATAATAATAAATTACGCACTAAATCTTGCGGTGCGTAATTTATTATATCGTATATATATGGCTTTGTCAATAGAAAAAACACAATATATTGTGTTTTTTTATAAACCTCGCAGAGAAACCGCTGAAAGGTGCTCCAGGGCTGCATTTTGCATCTCTTTCATCACGTTTTCGCCTACTGAGTGGAGATTTTCGCCGATTAAACAGCCAGAATCGACAAAATTTTGCAAGAAATATTTCTCTGCACCTTGTATTCGCTTGGCAATCGCCACTATATCTTGTGGTGTATGAAATTCTGCTACAACGGTAGTACGAAATTCATAAGGCACATTTCCTTCTAAAAGAAAATCAATGCTCTCCTCTACGGCTTCTGTGGAAAAATTCTGCAAATCAACGGTTTCACCATAACGCTCCATGGAATTTTTCACGTCCATGGCAACGTAATCTATAAGTCCTTCACAAGCCAGGGCTTTGAGCCTGTCGGGAAAGCTGCCGTTGGTATCAAGCTTAACTAAAAAGCCCAGTTCTTTGACCTTACGGATAAAGTCCGGCAGTTCCTTTTGCAGCAAGGGCTCACCACCGGTAATACAAACACCGTCTAAAATTCCGACTCTCTTTTTTAAATAGGAAAGAACGGTTTCGTCAGAGTATGTCTCCCCCTCCTGCTGTTCCGTTACCAAAAGGGCATTATGACAAAAGGGGCAGCGGAAATTACACCCTTTGGTAAAAAGGGTGCAGGCAACGTGTCCGGGGTAATCTAACAATGTCAGTTTTTGAAAGCCTGAAAAATTCATAGATATGCTCCTTTGATTTACTGTTTAATAGCAGCTGTCGCCATCTGTTTTTCTGCCTTTTTCTGTTCAGAAACACCACCCAGGCCGGACAGCACCACCGCCACAAAGATAAGGAACGCACCGATAATTAAAGACGATGTTAATGCATCCGTACCGCAGATAACGGAAAGCACTAAGGTAATCACCGCCGAAAGAGGCATAGCCACGGAAATAAAGGTTACGTCAAGCTTAGTGGTCGCAACGGTACGCAGAAGCCAGCAAAGGGTGCCACTGCCTAACGCGTTCAGTATTAAAAGGAACAGAACCGGTGCATCAAAGGTAACCTTAATTGCCTCTAAGGGAACAGAATCTACCTTTGTAAAATGTAATACCAGCATAACCGAAAAAGACATAACCGTATGTATCCAGCGTTGAATCATTAAAAACAGTGGTGCGTGCAGGTCTTTTCCGTAAGTACCCGTTCCTACAATGTTGCCGGCATACAGAACACCGGCTAAGCCGCAAAGAATTTCCCCAACGCCGAATTTTCCACCAGCACCGCCGCCGTTTAAAACAAAACAGCCAGCAAGACAAACAAGGCAGGAAATGGCGGTAAGCCCGTTTGGTTTTTTCCGGAACAGAATCAGCATTAAAATAGGCACCACAATACAAGAGGTATTCTCCAAAAAAGCATACATAGACGGGGTTGTATACTGCAGGCCGATTCTTTGGGAAAGCTCTGCTAAGGAATAGCAAAGGCCCGTAATGACAGCCACGGTGAAATACTTCTTATTTAAAAGCTTAAAGGATTTCCAGGAAATAAGCGTAAACGAAATAGCAATCATCAAAGAGCAAATTGCCGTAAACGCCGTTGCGGAATAATAGTTATAAAAATAAACGGAGTTAATTAAAGGAATAACACCCCAGATAACAATAACCAGTGCCAGATATACATAATAAATGCTCTGTTTTTTCATGTTTTTTCTCTTTTCTTATACCAAGTTTTGCAAAAGATAGCAAACAAGGGGCAAGGTTACAAGGCTTGCAATGGTTGTGATAAACAAGCCCACCGCTGTGTATTCATAGTCAGCACCATGCTCATGAGCCAAAATAGTGAGAACGGTTTGAGCCGGCATTGCCGCCTCCAGCACTACAACACCCAAGATAATTTCAGGAATCCCAAAGGCCTTAAACAAAAACAGAAAGGCAACGGGCATAATCACCAATTTCAGCGGTGCAATCACAAAAATCCACCATTTTTTCAAGGTTTTTTTCACATCAACCGTAGCTAAAGTCATACCGATAAAAATCATGGAAAGAGCTGTGGTTAAACCGCCTATACTGGTTGCTGCTTCATTTACCACCGGCGGCAATTTAATTTGGAAGAAAAACATCAAAATAGCAATACCAAAGGAAATGGTGTTGGGATTTAAAAGCTTTTTAGCAAAGCTTTCTTTCTTATCTGAGCCGTTTTTGCTCATCAAGAATACACCCACAGTCCACATAAACAGGTCGTTTAAAAGCCAATAGATGATGGCATAGAAAAAACCCTGATTGCCATAGGTAGCCACAATAATAGGATAGCCCATAAAAATAACGTTACCAAGGCAAGACATGAGCTGATGTGCCGCCTCTGTCGCACGGGGCACCCTTAAAAGCTTACCCGTTATAACGCCAACGCCAAACATTGTGGCGATACAAACCAGTGACAACAGGCATACAAGCCCTAACTCACCTAATCTTGATGCTTCAAAATTTTCTTTTGAGATAGAAGAAATAATCAGGCAGGGCAAAATAAGCTTTACTATCAGTTTGGAAATAGAATCTTTATGCTTTGCTTCCACATATCCCGTTTTCACGACTAAAAAACCCAAAAGCATAATAATGGCAAGCATACCTACCTGTTTTACAACCGTAATAAATTCCATGTCATAAACTCCATTCTTTTCTAAACCGTTATTTTCTTAAAATCATGTACAGTAATTATATCATACCACGACTTCGACCGTCAATATTCTTCCCTTTTTATTCTGACAATTTTCGGACAGGAAATACGTTCACATTTTCTCAACCGAAGCATATACTAATCATACAGAGCCCGATATTCCACGGAAAAAGTTTGGGCAGAAAGGCTGTGAAAATTGGAATGGCTTTTTCAGACAGGGAGTTACTCGCACGGCTTGTACAATGCGAGGCAGGCGGCGAAGGTGACAACGGTATGCGTGCCGTGGCAAGTGTTGTTATGAACCGCGTCCGTGCCCCCGGCGGCGAATATGCCCGCATTGGTCGGGGTAGCGTTCGCAATATTATTTTTCAGGAGGGGCAGTTTACCTGCATCAAAGAAGTGGTTGCCGGACAGTATAACGCACAGAACATCTATAATATGCGTCCTGAGGCTATCCACTATGAAATTGCTGACTGGGCAATCGCCGGCAACAGACTTCCTCCCTTAGGGCAGGCTTTGTGGTTTTTTAACCCTTACCGCCCTACCTGCCAGCAGAATTTTCCCAGTCGGGTGGGTTATTTTGTAACCCGTATTGTCAATCATTGTTTTTACAATCCAACAGATGCTTATTTTCAAACGTAATTTAAATCGGAAAGGAATGTGAAAGCATGCCAAATGACACCATGCAAACCACTCAAGAAACAGGCTGGATTGGAGCTACCTCGCCGGAAACCGGCGGACGCAGCATTCCGGGATATTTTTATGAAGCACCCTCTATGGCAGGAAATGCCGGAAGTGGTATGAACCGCCCCGAGCCTGTAACGTCGCCCAATCTATCACCCCAGGAATCGCCGGAGGCTGTAGGAAATCCCCAGAACACCCAGGAAGCATACGCCGGCTCATTCCAGGCAGCACTCCAGAACAATCTGGGCTATTTTGTGGTCATCGAGTTTTTAATCGGCACCAACGGGCTCACGGAAAAAGAGGGGATTCTCTATGCCGTTGGCAACAATTTCGTGACTCTCTATGAGCAGGAAACCGACCGCTATATTGTCTGCGATTTATACTCCATTAAATTCGTTACCTTCTTCCGTCAAAGCCCGTCATACATAATCAGCCCTAACGCCGTTGGCAATTCAAGAGCACCGAGAAATTACGGCGGCATGGTCCCCAGAGGATATTAAAACAGTAAAAAGCAACCGAAATTTCGGTTGCTTTTTACTGTTTTTTCTTCTGTTTCAGGTTATATCTTCCTGAAACGGATAATAACAATGAAAAAGGATATGCTTAGCATTGTAAAAGCTTGCAAATACCCATGCAGGGACTAAGAGAGGACAAGTTAAATGAGTAAACGTTGTGCCGTTTGGTTATTGCTGATTATTATGGTATTGGCAACCTGTAACTTTGTATACTGGTCGGAGCAAAAAGAGGGGTATCATTGCGATGAAATTTATTCCCACGGTTTATCAAACTCCACCTTTCATTACGACATCTGTGATGAAAACGGTAATATTAGATGGAACACCGCTAAAGATATTGACGCATACATGACCGTTTCTCCGGAAAATAGGTTTGACTATGCTAATGTATACTATAACCAAAAGATAGACGTGCACCCGCCGCTGTTTTACATGATGATGCATAGCCTTGCCTCTTTTTTCCCGGGGACTGTCTCTATCTACTTTGTTATGTTGCCGAATATTGTATTCACATTAGGAACCTGCATTTTTGTATATTTAATCGCTATGGGTACCATAAAAAAGCGTTCTTTAGCACTTATAAGCGTTCTCTGCTTTGCTTTTTCTGTTAACTGCATTAACATGGTTCTCTATATGAGAATGTACGCCCAACTAACATTTTTCACAACGGCTCTCGCTTACTTGTATATCTGTCTGCGGGACCGCCGATATGAATTAACTAAAAAAACAGCGTTTGCCTTAGGTGTTGTCATATTTTTAGGGGCTTATACGCACTATTATTTTTTCATTTTCCTCTTTAGTTTTGTTTTGTTAACCATCTATGCCCTGATTCGCAAGAAGGACAAAAAACTAACCCTACGGTATCTGAAGCTTACAGGTATCACCGCCGGGCTGTATCTACTTCTATGGCCTTTTGCCTTTAAACACATTTTCGGTACCGGCAGAGGCGGACAGGCTTTTACAAATGTTGTAACTGAATCCTGGTCTGAAAGCCTTAAAAGCTATCTTACAGTCTTTAAAACAGGAGTTGGCGAGGGTATTTTTTGGCTGTTCTTATTATCTATAATCATCGGTATTTTTTTAGCCATCAGAAACAACCGACTGGTTTTAAGCCACTTGACAGAATACCAGGGCATCGGCGGCATTGCCTTGGCAATATGCTTTTACTTCCTGATGGTCGCTAACGTTGCCCCTTTTAAGGTTGACCGGTACATTGCCGTAGTCTTTCCCTTATTTGCTGTTATCTTCGTGGCTGTTTTATATCAGGTTTGGGTCAGATTGGCGGATATATCAGAAAACAAGCAACCATTTGTCTTAGCAGTGATTACTCTTATCGTCTTTACGGGGTTAGGAGCCAGCCAATATCAAAGTCTGCACCGGGCAGAAGCCAGCAACGAGGAGAAAAACTATCTGTTTCGGATTATGCCGGAAAATCAGGCGGTTTTTGATGCGTACGCCGATACGAAATGCATTATGGTGCCGGCGGACGAATGGCAATTTTTAAGAAATTTTCCGGACTATAAACATTTTTGCGAAACGGCATTTGTCCGCGACTATGATATTGAAAAATTAAAGGAAGACCCCCATTTAGCAGAAGAAGATGAGTGTATTCTCTACGTCAGTATGTTTCTGAATGCAGACGAGATTGTAGAAAAGGTTAAAAACACCTGCGGCTTTGATTCCCACGGCTTATTAGCCGAAGCAAACTCACGGAATTGGGCAAAAATATACCGCATTTATAAACAATAACAACAAAAAGGCTGTAGCAAAATAAAAAACTTTGCTACAGCCTATTTTTATATGTTACAACCACTCCTGGGGTCTTTTTTCGGTTTTTCCAAAGGCATATAAAATTGCATCTGCAATTCTTTTAGACGCCTGCCCGTCACCATAGGGGTTAATGGCCCGGCTCATGGCATCATACGCCGATGTATCTGTCAGAAGTTCATGTGCCATCTGATAAATGGTTTCTTCATCCGTTCCGGCAATTTTAACAGTTCCTGCATAAACCGCTTCGGGACGTTCGGTTTCACTGCGAAGCACCAGCACCGGTTTTCCTAAAGAGGGAGCCTCTTCCTGCAAGCCGCCGGAATCCGTCATTACCAGATAACACCGATTCATCAGATTGTGCAGTTCATGAACGTCTACCGGGTCAATTAAGTGAATCCGGTCGTGGCCGCCTAAAATAGCTTGTGCCGGTTCTCTGACTGCCGGGTTTAAATGCATGGGGTAAATCACCTGCACATCGGGGTGGTCATCAGCCATTCTCTTAACAGCCGTTAAAATATTAACCAGGGGCTGACCTAAATTTTCACGGCGATGAGCTGTTAACAGAACGGTTCTGCCCTTTGAAAAATCTACATTTTTCAAGGCTTCTGTCTGAAATTCATAATGGTCTGCCACGGTGTGTCGTACCGCATCAATAACCGTATTGCCGGTAACAAAAATCTTTTCTTCGGGAACCAGTTCCTTTAAAAGGTTCTCCCGATTGTTCTTCGTAGGTGCAAAATATAAATCAGTAAGTGCCGTAGTCAGTTTGCGGTTCATTTCCTCCGGATAGGGAGAATACTTATCATAGGTTCTAAGACCCGCCTCCACATGGCCCACTTGAATCTTACAGTAAAACGCCGCCAAGGCTCCGGCAAAGGTTGTTGAGGTATCACCATGGACTAAAACAATGTCCGGCTTTGCCTCCTGCATAACCGCCTCAAGGCCGGTCAGTGCACGGGTGGTAATGGAAGACAGCGTCTGCCGCTGCTGCATAATATCTAAATCATACTGAGGTACAATATGAAACCGCTCTAAAACCTGGTCAAGCATCTGGCGATGCTGAGCGGTTACGCAAACAATAGATTCTATTTCCTCTCTTGTTTCCAGTTCTTTAACTAAAGGTGCCATTTTAATAGCTTCCGGTCTGGTGCCGAAAACCGTCATAACTTTAATTTTTTGCATAAAAACCTCCAAAGTGGTTTTATTTTTGTTCTTCGGGCTCTTCCTTTTTCTCCTGTTCCTCATGATGTCTGCCGGCTTTGTTAAAAGCAAAAACACCCACTAAAACAAAAGCAATCATAACCAGTAACCCACGGAACATATCTGTCAGCAACATAATAATAGCACCAACGGCCAACACAGCTGACAAAACATATAAAATGATAACCGTTTTCTTATGAGAAAAACCTTTATCAATTAACCGATGATGCAAATGACCTCTGTCCGGTGCCATAATCGGCTGACCTTTTAAAAAGCGGCGAAGAATCGCAAAGGTTGTATCGAAAATCGGTAATCCTAAAACTATCAGAGGCACAAACACCGCCACATAGGTTTTAAAGGGGCCCTGAATGGAAACGCAGGCCAGTACAAAACCTAAAAAGGTTGCACCCGTATCCCCCATAAAAAGCCTTGCCGGATTAAAATTATAGGGTAAAAATCCAAAGCAGGCACCCGCCAATGCTGCCGCCATAACTAAAAGCGTTACGGAACTGCTGTGTACCAATAATAAAATAGATAAAAGAGCAATGGCCGCAATAGAAGAAACACCAGCGGCTAACCCGTCAAGCCCGTCTAAGAGATTGACCGCATTGGTAACACCGGCAATCCAGAAAATGCTACCGGCAATAGAAAGCCAGGTAGGCAGCCGTAAGAGCTCGTCCGTAAAGGGGTTGGTAATAACAATCACCCGAACGCCCATGAAAACCGGAATTGCCGCTGCTACAAGCTGAATTAAAAACTTCAGCTTAGCGGAACGGGGTTTAACATCATCAAAAATACCTAAAATTACGATAATAAGCGTACCGAGCAGAATACCGATTAAGCCTTTGTTTAAAGAACCCGTTGGCAAAACAAACTCGGAAAAAGCCAGAACGCTGACTAAAAAGCCGCAAAAAATGGCAAGCCCACCAAGACGGGCTTTCGGCTCTTTATGCATACGGCGATTATCTTTCGGAACATCAACCGCCCCCACTTTAAAGGCAAGCTTTTCTGCAAAGGGCGTTGTAATATATGAAATAATCAATGCAACAATAAACGAAAGGATAATATAAACGCCACCGGTTTGACTCATAATAACACTTTCCTTTCCGGCTCTCGTGTCAGTTTTTTGTGGATAAATACACATAAAAATTATATAACGGTTTTCGCTATTTGTCAAGGTTTTCCGTGTTTTTAGGTAAGGTAAATACATAAGAAAAAACCGTCTGCGCAACAAGATTGTGTACAGGCGGTTTTAAATTTATTCTTCAGTTTCCGATAGGCCTAAAATCCAGTCTGCCGAAGCGTTATAATACTTACAAAGCTTAATCAAATGCTCTAAGGGCAGGCTGCGTACACCCAGTTCATACTTAGAGTATACCTGCTGTCTGATACCCAACACATCAGATATTTGCTTTTGCGTCAGCTTTTTTGCTTCCCGCAAATCTCTCATTCTATCGTTGTAATGCTTCATAGCTTACGCCTCCGGTACGGGTTCTTCGGAAACAGTTTCAACGGTTGTACCCTCTACCGTTTCTTCAAACTCGTCAGTTTCCTCCTGCTCGTCAGTACGGGCAATGCTCACAACGTGAACATCGTCAAGACGCATCAGGCGAACACCCTTGGTAAGTCTACCAATGCGGCTGATTTCACGGGTCTTCATACGGATAATCGTACCGTCTGAGGTAATCAGCATAATATCGTCGGTTTCTGTAACCATACGAATGCCGGCAATGTTACCGGTGGACTCAGACAGACGGTAGGTATTAACACCCTGACCGCCACGGTTCTGGGTCTTGTATTCAGACAGGGCTGTCTTTTTGCCGTAGCCCTTTTCGGTTACGACCAAAAGGTCAGCTTCTTCTGTTACGATACCCATGCCTACAACGTAATCACTGTCAGACGCCAGGCGAATACCGCGAACACCGTGAGACACACGACCCAAGGGACGGGCATCGGTTTCGTTAAAGCGGATACACATACCATTATGGGTGGCAAGGAGAACATCCTGCTTGCCGTCCGTTAAGGCTACGTTAATGAGCTCATCGTCCTCGTCAAGCACGATGGCTGCAAGGCCGCTCTTTCTTGCTGTGTTATACGCCATAAAGTCTGTCTTTTTAACGATACCCTTGCGTGTTGCAAAGAACAGATATTTATCAGCCTCAAATTCACGGACGCAGATGGTTGCCGTAACCTTTTCCTCAGGGTCAAGCTGCAGCAGGTTTACGATTGCCGTACCCTTTGCCTGGCGGCCTGCTTCGGGAATTTCGTAGGCCTTTAAGCGATACATCTTACCCTTGTTGGTGAAGAACAGAACGTGGTTATGAGTGCTGGTAACAAAGAGATTTTCCACAAAGTCCTCTTCACGGGTGGTCATACCCATAATACCCTTACCGCCGCGGCGTTGTGCCTTATAAGTATCAACCGGCATACGTTTTACATAGCCAAAATGCGTCAGGGTTACAACAACATCTTCTTCTTCAATTAAGTCTTCAATGTTGATTTCATCATCATGAGCTGTAATTTCAGACTTACGGTCGTCGCCATATTTGTCACGGATTGCTGTCAGCTCTTCCTTGATAATATCCAGTACCATAAACTCGTTATTTAAAACGTCAGTCAGGTACTTAATGGTCTTCATCAGTTCTTCGTACTCAGCGTCAATCTTTTCACGCTCGAGGCCCTGCAAGCGAGCCAGACGCATATCCAAAATCGCCTGAGCCTGAACATCAGACAGGTTGAACTGTTCCATCAGTTTGGGTTTCGCATCGTCATAGCTGGAACGAATGACTTTAATAATTTCGTCAATATGGTCTAAAGCAATTCTGAGGCCCTCTAAAATATGAGCACGGGCTTCGGCTTTCTTTAAGTCAAACCGGGTTCTTCTGACGATAACGTCCTTCTGGAACTCTAAATAGTGATAGAGCATTTCCTTCAGGTTTAAAACCTTCGGCTCCTTGCCAACAATCGCCAGCATAATAATACTGAAGGTTTCCTGAAGCTGGGTGTATTTATACAGCTGATTTAAAATAACGTTTGCGTTGGCATCACGTTTTAATTCAATGACCATACGCATACCATCACGGTCAGACTCATCTCTGAGGCCGGAAATGCCTTCAACACGTTTATCTTTAACCAGTTCAGCAATCTTCTCGATAAGGCGAGCCTTGTTAACCTGGTACGGCAGTTCGGTGACAACAATTCGCTGTCTGTCCCCTGCCATCTGTTCAATTTCACTTCTGGCACGCATTACAATTTTGCCGCGGCCGGTTTCATAGGCACTACGGATACCGGAAAGACCCATAATAATGCCCGCCGTCGGGAAGTCAGGGCCCTTAATGTGCTCACACAGACCTTCAATGGAAATATCCGGGTCATCAATCAGGGCAACAATACCGTCAATGACCTCACGGAGGTTATGGGGCGGAATGTTAGTCGCCATACCAACGGCGATACCGGAAGAACCGTTAACCAAAAGGTTAGGAAAACGTGAGGGAAGAACTGTAGGCTCTTCTCTGTCTTCGTTATAGTTCGGCATGAAATCTACGGTCTGCTTTTCGATTTCCGTCAGCATGTCCATGGAGATTTTTGACATTCTTGCCTCGGTATAACGGTAAGCAGCCGGTGGGTCACCGTCAACAGAACCGAAGTTACCATGACCGTCAACCAAGGGGTAACGCATGGAAAAGTCCTGTGCTAAACGAACCAGGGCATCATAAACGGAAGCATCACCGTGGGGATGATATTTACCCAGCACATCACCGACGGTGGTCGCACATTTTTTGTACGGGCGGTCGGGGTACAGGTTTGCTTCATACATAGCGTACAGAATACGGCGGTGAACGGGTTTTAAACCGTCACGCACGTCAGGCAGTGCACGACCTACAATAACGCTCATAGCGTAGTTAATGTAGGATTTTTTCATTTCTTTGGTTATTTCAACAGGTATAACTGTTTGATTTTCAAATTCTTGCATACAGATGCTCCTTTAACAGACGTAATACCGGAATTAAATATCCAGATTCTGAACAAACTTGGCGTTATTTTCAATGAACTCACGGCGGGGCTCAACGTTGTCACCCATCAATACCGTAAAGATTTCATCCGCCGCCACAGCATCGTCTAACTCTACACGAAGCATGGTACGGGTTTCGGGGTTCATGGTGGTTTCCCAAAGCTGGTCGGGGTTCATCTCACCAAGACCTTTGTATCGCTGTACCTTCGCATCGCCGCCGAACTCAGCCAGCAGCGTTTGCAGTTCGGGGTCCGTATAGGCATAGGCTTCTTTTTTGCCTTTATAAACCTTGTAAAGCGGCGGCTGTGCAATGTACACAAAGCCATGTTCAATTAAAGGACGCATATGCCGGAAGAAGAAGGTCAGCATCAGGGTTCTGATGTGCTCACCGTCAACATCGGCATCGGCCATAATAATAATCTTGTGATACCGGAGCTTTTCAAGGTTAAACTCATCACCGATACCGGCACCCAGAGCCGTAATAACCGGCATCAGCTTGTCGTTACCGTAAACCTTGTCAAGGCGGGCCTTTTCAACGTTTAACATTTTACCCCAAAGAGGAAGAATTGCCTGGAACGAACGGTCTCTGCCCTGTTTAGCAGAGCCGCCTGCAGAGTCACCCTCGACGATGTAGATTTCCGTGTTTTCCGGGTTTCTGTCAGAACAGTCAGCCAGTTTACCCGGCAGGGTTGTGGTGCTGTCTAAAGCGTTTTTACGACGGGTTAAATCTCTTGCTTTTCTTGCAGCATCTCTAGCACGGGCTGCTGTTAATGCCTTTTCAATAATGATTCTTGCAGAGGCAGGGTTTTCTTCTAAGAAAGTTTCAACCTTTTCCGACATAATAGATTCCGTCAGGCCGCGAACCTCGCTGTTACCCAGCTTCGTCTTGGTCTGCCCCTCAAACTGAGGCTCTTTAACCTTAACGGAAATAACTGCGGCAAGGCCCTCTCGAACATCTTCACCGGACAGGGTTTTATCGCTTTCCTTAATGAAGCCGTGTTTTTTAGCATAGTCGTTAAGCACGCGGGTTAAGGACGTTTTAAAACCGGTTTCATGGGTACCGCCCTCTGTGGTGTGAATGTTATTGGCAAAGCTGACAATAGTTTCAGAATAAGAGTCGTTGTATTGCATGGCAACCTCAACAACCACCTCGTCACGCTCTGCTTCGAAATATATAATTTCTTCATGAAGAGCTGTTTTGCTTTTGTTTAAGTACTGAACATATTCAGAAATACCGCCGTCATATTTCATGTCGGCAATGGTTTCTTCTTCGGCACGCTTGTCTTCTAAAGTGATGCGAATACCCTTATTTAAAAACGCCTGCTGACGAAGACGGGTACGCAAGGTTTCATAATTAAATTCTAAGGTTTCAAACACCTGATCATCCGGCATAAAGGTTACTTCGGTACCGGTTTTGTCAGTCTCGCCCACAATCTTTAAGGGGCCGCAGGAATGGCCACGCTCGTACCGCTGCATATACACGTTTTTACCGTCATGCACCCGAACTTCAAGCCATTCAGACAGAGCGTTAACAACGCTGGCACCAACACCGTGCAAACCACCGGAAACTTTATAGCCCCCACCGCCGAATTTACCGCCGGCATGGAGAACCGTGAAGACAACTTCAACAGCCGGAATGCCCATTTTCGGGTGGATACCGATAGGAATACCACGGCCATCGTCAGTTACCGTAATGGAGTTGTCACCGTTAATGTCTACCGTAATGTTTTTACAGTAGCCTGCCAGTGCCTCGTCAATGGAGTTATCCACAATTTCATAAACAAGGTGATGCAGACCGGCTTCAGAGGTCGAACCAATGTACATACCGGGACGTTTTCTGACCGCCTCAAGACCCTCTAAAACTTGAATTTGGGTTTCATCATATTGGGTGTTTACTTTATTTTCCATTTTTACCTCCGGTTGCTTTTTGCCGAATTGCTTTCAAAAATAGCCTTTTTATATATTATAGCACAAAACAATATAAAAAGCAAGGTTTTTATCTAAAAAAGATTTTAGGGGCATTTTTGAAAGAGCAACTATTTTTTGTCTTTTTTTCGCACATAAAAAAAGGACTGTAAAAAACTCTTTTTTACAGTCCTTTTTTCGAGGAATTAGAAAAATCCCTTTATATTTTTCTCTCGTAATCACACTCTTCATTGTAGCACACAATTTTCTGTGCTCTGCCGTTTTTCTGCAAAAGCAAACCACCGCATTTGGGGCAGGTTTCTTTCGCCAGGGGCATATCCCAGCTCATAAAGTCGCAAGTGGGGTTTTTCTCGCAGCCATAATATTTTTTGCCACGCTGAGATTTTTTCTCTAAAATCTTACCGCCGCACTTGGGGCAGGCCGCACCGGTTTCTTTCACGATGGGTTTAGCATTCCGACATTCCGGGAATCCGGGGCAAGCTAAAAACTTTCCGAAACGACCCATTTTATAGACCATGTTTCTGCCGCATTTTTCACAGATAACATCGGAAACCTCATCGGCAACCTTAATCTTCTCCACTTCTTTTTCCGCTTTCTTAATTTCTTCAGAGAACGGACCATAGAAGTCCCGAAGAATTTTAACCCAATTGGCAGAACCCTCCTCGATGGAGTCTAATTCTTTTTCCATGTTCGCCGTAAATGCCACGTCTACAATATCGGCAAAATGCTGGGTCATAATCTCTGTTACCACCTTGCCAAGCTCGGTGGGTACAAACTGCTTTTTCTCACGGCCCACATAGCCGCGGGCGGTAATGGTGGTAATGGTCGGAGCATAGGTAGACGGACGACCAATACCCTTTTCCTCTAAGGTTTTAATCAGGGTTGCTTCTGTGTAACGGGCAGGCGGCTGGGTAAAGTGCTGGGTTGTATCCAGCTTTTCACGAATCAGCGTATCCCCGTCAGACAGCGGCGGCAGCTTGGTGTTCTTTTCTTCCTCTGCTTCATCGCTACCCTCAACATACAGCGTCATAAAGCCTTTAAACTTCATCTGGTGGCCGTTTGCCTTAAAGAGATAATCCCCTGCTGTAATGTCAACATTAACGGTATTATACACAGCAGATTCCATCTGGCAAGCCACAAAGCGTTCCCAGATCAGCTTATAAAGCTTATATAAATCCGCAGGCAGAACGCCTTTTAAAGAAGCAGGTGTCAGTTCCAAAACCGTAGGACGGATCGCTTCATGAGCGTCCTGAGCCGTGTTTTTGGTTTTATAAATTCTGGGTGATGTCGGCAGATATTCTTTGCCGTACTGATTCTCAATATAGGTACGGGCATCTGCCAGTGCTTCTTTTGCTATACGCAGAGAGTCCGTTCTCATATAAGTAATTAAGCCCACGGTGCCGTGACCGGGAACAGCCACACCTTCATAAAGGCCCTGTGCCGCCATCATGGTTCTCTTAACGGTAAAGCCCAGTTTACGGGAAGCCTCCTGCTGCAAAGTACTGGTGATAAAGGGCGGTGCCGGGTTCCGTTTTTTCTGTCCGTATTTAACAGACTCCACAGAAAATTCAGCACCCTCTAAATCTTTAACAACCGCTTCAACAGCCTTGCTGTCAGCAAGTTTCATTTTCTTGCCCTTTTTGCCGTAAAATTCAGCAACAAACTTAGAACCTGTTTTTTCTTCTTGCAAAACAGCGTCCAAAAGCCAGTATTCTTCCGGAACAAAGGCTTCGATTTCCTTTTCACGGTCGCAAATCAGCTTACAGGTTACAGACTGAACACGGCCGGCGGAAAGGCCTTTTTTTACTTTTTTCCATAAAATCGGGCTGATGGAATAGCCAACAATACGGTCTAAAACTCGTCTTGCCTGCTGAGCATCAACCAAATCCTTATCAATGACTCTGGGCTCCGTGATAGAATTTTTAACCGCCGTTTTGGTAATTTCGTTAAAGGTAATACGGCATTTTTCCTGCTCATCAATATCAAGCAGCGTCGCTAAGTGCCAGCTGATTGCCTCACCCTCACGGTCCGGGTCAGTTGCGAGGTAAATCTTTTTGGCGTCCTTTGCCGCTTTTTTCAATTTGGATAAAAGCTCGCCCTTACCTCGAATGGTAATATATTTCGGTTGAAAATTATCTTCTATATCAATACTCATCTGACTTTTGGGTAAATCCCTCACGTGGCCGAAGGAAGCCATTACCGTATAAGATTTTCCCAAGTATTGTTTAATAGTTTTTGCCTTGGCAGGCGATTCCACAATAACCAGATTTGTCGCCATTTTGTTCCTCCTTACAGGGTTAAGATATATTGTTTGCCCGGCAGTTGCCGGACAAGACCTTTCATTTCAAGAAGTGTCAGCGTTGCATTTACCTCCGCCAGGGAAAGTCCCTGATGAGCCAGCTGGTCAATATGCTTCGGTTCATCTGACAAAAGGCTCATAACCTTTCGCTCCGCATCATCAAGCGGAATGGTAACCGGCATAGGCTGTCCTTTCGGCTGAGCCGGCTCTTCTACCTGCAGAATCGGTCGATTCTGTTTAAGTTCCTCACGATAACGGTCCTCAAACTCACAAAGAATGTCTTTAAAATCCAGGACCGGCTTTGCACCCTCCTGCAAAAGACCGTTAGACCCACGGGATTTTGCTCTTGTTATATCTGCCGGTACAACAAACACCTCACGGTTCTGCTCGCCTGCATTCCGTGCCGTTATTAAAGCACCGCTACGCACAGGTGCCTCCACAACAACGGTTCCCAAGGAAAGACCGCTAATAATTCGGTTCCTCTTAGGAAAATTTCCGGGAAACGGCGGCGTTCCCGGCGGGTATTCCGATAACACCAAACCATTATCAATAATTTTCCGCATCAGTTTTTTGTTGCTCGGCGGATAACAAATATCAACGCCGCAGCCCAGCACCGCCACGGTTTTACCGCCGGCAGACAGAGCCCCCTCTGCCGCACAGGCGTCAATGCCCGAGGCCATGCCGCTGACAACGGTCATGCCACTTTCTGCTAAAGCCGAAGCCAGCGAGGTCGCCGTGGTTTTTCCGTAACTTGAGGCCCTTCTTGTGCCCACAACAGCAAGGGTGGCATGGGTATTTAAGTCTATTCTCTCCCTGCATCTTGCGTATAATACATAGGGCGGGTCGTAAATAGATGCAAGCAGTTTCGGATAATACGGACTGTCAAAGGCAAGAATCTTAATATTCTTTTTCTTGCAAACCTCAATCACCCGGTAAACCCTTTGTAAATTTTTATCCTCTGCCGCTTTTCGCTCCACCTTTGTAAGCCCGGGAACGGAGGCTAAGGTTTCAGCCGTTGCATAAAAGACCTTTTCCGGTGTTCCGAAATAGTCTAAAAGCACCGTCATCTTACGGATAGACAGCTCTTTTTTCAGGGTTAACCAAAGCCAATACTTTAATTCCGACAAGAACCGACATCCTTTCCTTATTAAATGACATTTGAAAAAACTTACGATTATTACACTACTACAAATTCTAAAAATTGTAAAGATTTTTTTTAGAAACTTTTAAAATACAAGCGTATGGTTGTATTTTTGCGGTTTTCATTCGGATTTCACAATTTTGTCATAAAAAAACTGTTGAATCTTCTTAATATATATGGTATACTTATATAAAATAAACTCATAAAGCATTTATTCTATCAAACACTTATAATATGATATTATAAATGCGGAATTTTCGTTTATAATAATTTAGCGTTCAATGCGAAAGCGTTGTCGGCCGGGTCCTGCGCAATCTGAGCCTGTGAACCTCGTCAGATGGGGAACCAAGCAGCGATAAGCAGAATCTTGGATGTGATGCAGGATCACCCGGTGTGAAACAGGTAACAAATTCCGCCGAAAGTGCGGTTTTTTTCGTATATACCCAAAACTCAGAGGAGGTGCCGGGTTGGCATACCAAGCATTATACAGAACCTGGCGTCCCATGGTGTTTGACGATGTGGCAGGCCAGGAGCATATTACAAAAACCTTAAAAAACGAAATCAAAACCGGCAATCTGGCACATGCTTATTTGTTCTGCGGCACCCGTGGTACCGGTAAAACCTCTACGGCAAAAATTCTTGCCCGTGCGGTTAACTGCCTAAACCCCAAAGACGGGAACCCCTGCAACGAATGTGAAATCTGTAAAGGTATTTTAGACGACTCGATTTTAGACGTTGTGGAAATGGACGGTGCGTCCCGGAACAAGGTTGAAAACATTCGTGAGCTGATTGACGATGTAGCGTTCCTGCCCACCCGCACCAAGAAAAAAGTGTATATCATTGACGAGGTGCATATGGTCACCACCCAGGCGTTTAATGCACTCCTGAAAACCCTGGAAGAGCCGCCTGAGCACGTGTTGTTTATTTTAGCAACCACTGAGCTTAACAAAATTCCGCCAACGGTTCTGTCCCGCTGCCAGCGGTTTGACTTTAAGCGGATTACCCAGAATGCCATTTGTGACCGTTTGCAAAAAATCGCCAACGCCTCCGACAGAAAGATTACTCCTGAGGCACTGCGAATGGTTGCCGAGCTGGGCGACGGTTCCATGCGTGACTCTCTCAGCATTTTAGAACAGGTGTTAGGCTATACCGATGAAGAAATCGGCTACAATGAGCTTTTGACCATCATGGGTATTGCTGACCACGAGGCTCTCTTTAGCATTTGTCAGGCAATTGCTGAAAACGACAGTGGTCAGGCATTGTCTGTCTTTGATACCGTAATTGAAAACGGAAAAGAGCCTGAGGTATTTATTGACAGGCTCACCCACTTTCTCCGTGATGTATTAGTGACAAAAATTACCCGTCAGCCCGAACAGATTGTTAATACTTCTCAAGAACATTTAGCAAAAATGAAAACTCTGGCTGACGCTTTCAGCCGCGAAAAACTGATTTTTGCTTTAAAAACCTTAAATGAGGCCGTTGTCAGTGCCAAAGCCTCCGGCTATGGCAGAACCGTATACGAACTGGCACTGGTAAAGCTCGCAGAGCCCGCTTATGACAGCAGCTTCGAAGCGTTATTTGCCCGTGTGGCAGACCTGGAAACAAAGCTTGCCGGCGGCACCTTGGTTGCGGCACCAAAAGAAACACACAAAGCTTCTGATGCACCCCCATGGGAGGCACCGGCAGCAGCCGACCCTGCCGCAAAGAAACCTGCGGCCACCCCGGCACCAAAGCCGGAGGTTCCGGAGAAAAAAGCAGAATCCGGTTCAATTCTTGACCGTTTTGATGAAATTAAAGAGTATGTCCGTGCTCACGGCGGTGCTCCGGTACTGCCCCATATTAACCGGGCAACACCTATGATGCTGCAAAACCAGCTTTCTTTAGTGTTTCCTAAAGATGCCATGATGAATAAAACCGTTGTGGCAAGAGCCGGAAATCTTGAACTAATTCAAATTGCCGTTCAGGCAATTACCGGTGAAGAGGTTAAGGTTCAATGCCTTTCCGAAAAGGAAGCCGGTATTAACAGTGCCGGCGAGAATGACGCCTTTGACCGCTTACTGGAGCTGGGCAAAGAGCACAGCGAAATTGAAATTATCTGATGTTATAAAAACAGACTTAACAAATGGAGGAACAAACTATGGCAAAAGGAAATAAATTCACCGGCGGCGGTGTGAACCAGAATAAAGCGGCTATGATGCAGCGTGTTCAGCAAATGCAGGCTGATATGGAACGTATGCAGGAAGAAATCAGCGAAAAAACCGTTGAGGCAACAGCCGGCGGCGGTGCTGTAACCGTTACCATGAAAGGCAGCCACGAACTGGTTTCCGTAAAACTTAAGCCGGAAATTGTTGACCCTGATGATATTGAAATGTTAGAAGACTTAATTGTTGCCGCTGTAAATGAAGCCGGTACAAAAGCTTCTCAGATGATGGAAGAAGGCATGGCAAGCATTACCGGCGGTCTTAACATCCCCGGTCTGTTTTAAGCAATGCCGATTGGCGATAGACAAAGGGAGGCAAAGTAGTGAAAGTACTTTTCTTATCAGTCCCCACCGGTCACGGACATCACCAGACTGCCAAAGCAGTATTAGAATATTTCCAAGGGAACGAAAATGTTGAATGTCGTTTTTTAGATGTTCTGGATAACACAAGCCCTGTTCTTGCCGATTCCATGCAGCAGGGATACTTATTATCCACCAAGGTAACACCTCGTATGTTCGGCCGTTTTTACAACTTAGCTGACCGGCGAAACACGGAGAAGGATTCCGGCGTTGGCAAACTCCTTAACACCGTTCTCCATAAAAAACTCCTGGCTTACCTGCGGCAGTATGATCCGGATATTATCGTGGCGACCCATGTGTTTGCTGCTATTGCGTTGACCTATCTTCGCAACAAATATCCTATCCGTGCCAAGGTTTTAACCATTGTAACGGACTACACCATTCACCCCTATTGGGAAGAAGTCGAAGCCGACTATTACATTACCGCTTCTGAGCTTTTAAACTTCCAGGCAACCAAAAAAGGCTTGTCCCTTGAAAAGGTTAAACCTTTTGGCATTCCGGTACACCCCCGCTTTTCTCAGAAAGTGCCCCAAAAGGAAGCACGGGAACAGCTTGGTCTGGAAGATAAATTCACAGTACTTTTAATGATGGGTTCTATGGGCTACGGCCATAATACCCTTTCAACTGTTCGCAGCTTAGACCGCATGGACGAAGATTTTCAGCTGGTAACCGTTTGTGGCAACAACAAAAAGCTAAAAGCCCGTATTGATGCTATGATTAAACATAAAAATATTGTCAATTACGGTTTTACAGATGAAGTTTCTCTTTTAATGGATGCGGCAGACTGTATTATTACAAAGCCCGGCGGACTTTCCACCTCGGAAGCCCTGGCAAAGAAGTTGCCCATTATTCTGTTAGACCCTATCCCGGGTCAGGAGGACAGAAACAAAGAATTCATGCTAAACAACGGTCTAGCACTGTACCTCAGTCCTACCTTCCCGGCTACAGAAGCAATTTACCAGTTAATGCATTTTGACTATAAAATGAATTTACTGAAACAAAACATGGAACACATTGCCAAGCCTGATGCGGTCTCCGCTTTGGGAGAGTTTATGTTAGAACTTGCAGGCGAGGGCAATCAATCATAAATTTAATGCTGCCAAAGCAGCGGAACGGAGGTCAATTATGAAACTTATACTTGCAATTGTCAGCAACGATGACGGTAATCTCGTTATGAGAGAACTGAACAAAGCCGGTTTTTCCGTAACCAAGATGGCTTCAACCGGTGGTTTTCTGCGTGCCGGTAATACTACATTATTAGTCGGTACCGATGAAGAAAAGGTTCAAAACGTTGTAGACATCATCGGAAAACATTGTATGAAGAGAAAACAGATTGTATTTACGCCGGAACCGTTTATCGGTGCTGTCGGCAGTAACTATGCTTCTTACCCCGAAGAAATTGAAACCGGTGGTGCAACCGTTTTCGTAGTGGATGTGGAGCGTTTTGAAAAAGTTTGATTACGAAGAAATCGTCGGTCACAGCCTGATTCAGAAAAAACTGCGTCAGGCTGTTGCCACTGACCATGTCGTCAGTGCTTATTTGCTTTGTGGGAGCCGCGGCATCGGTAAAAAAACCATTATGTCTGCTTTTGCAGCGGCACTTTTATGCCAAAATCCAAACGAGGGAAAGCCTTGCCTTTCCTGCCCTGCCTGCCGTCTGCTATTGTCCGGCAACCACCCCGATTTAATTCGCCTGGAGCTTCCCGCTGACAAGAAAACCATTGGTGTTGAGCTTGTCCGAGAACAACTGATTAAAGAGGCTTATATCCGCCCTTTCCACGCCGGGCGAAAGGTTTTTATTATTGAAGACGGTGAGCTAATGACTGCCGAAGCACAGAACGCTCTTCTGAAAATTTTGGAAGAGCCTCCTGCTTATGCAGTTTTTCTGATTCTTTCAACTGCACCGGATCAACTTCTGGAAACGGTACGCTCCCGTTGTCTGAAATTGCAGCTTTTACCCCTGTCTGACAGCGTTTGTCGCCAATACTTTGAAAATCTTCCGGCAGAATATAACGACCGCAAGGAGCTGGCTGCTTCTTTTTCACAAGGGGTTATCGGCAGAGGTCTTTTGATGCTGGAGAACGAAGCCTATTACCAGCTGTATCAAAAAACCATGTCACAGCTTGCTGCTTTTGCAGAATCCCGTTCTGCTTTGACAGACTTTTCGCAATTCCTGACACAAAACAAGGAATATATTCAAGACATTATTGATTTTATGCTGATTTTCCTGCGAGATTGTTTACGCAGTAAAATCTCAGAACACCCAAAATTGATTTGTACAGACCAAAAAGCGACCCTACAACGCTTTTTATCTGTTTACAGCACCGGCGGATTGGTACACTCCACAGAAGCCCTTATTCATTTCCGGGAACGGCTTTCTAAAAATGCAAGCTTTACCGCTGCTGTGCTTGAACTTTTAACTAAGATGCAGGAGGAAACTCATGGTTAAGGTAATCGGAATCCGATTTAAATCCGTAGGTAAAATATATTATTTTGATCCTGATGGGCAAAGCTTTAACACCGGTGACGGTGTTATTGTAGAAACCGCCCGTGGAACCGAATTTGGTCATGTTGCCATGACAGAAAAGGAAATTGACGAAACCCGCTTTTCCATTCCCATTAAAAAAATTCTTCGCAAGGCTACAGACGCTGATAAAAAAACCTTGGAAGAAAACAAAAAGAAGGAAAAAGAAGCTTACGATATTTGTTTATCAAAAATCCGTGCCAACAAGCTGGATATGAACTTAATCGACGTTGAATATACTTTTGACAGCAGTAAAATTTTGTTTTACTTTACTGCAGACGGACGTGTGGACTTCCGCCAGTTGGTAAAAGACCTTGCGTCTGTGTTCCGCACCCGTATTGAACTCAGACAAATCGGCGTGCGTGACGAAGCCAAGATGCGTGGCGGCCTGGGTATCTGCGGACGGCCTTTATGCTGTTCTCTGTTTTTAGGGGATTTTGAGCCTGTGTCTATTAAAATGGCAAAGGAACAGTCCTTATCCTTAAACCCCACAAAAATTTCCGGCACCTGCGGAAGACTGATGTGCTGCTTAAAATACGAGCAGGACGCTTATGAGGCTCTGCTAAAGGAAACACCTAACGTCGGAGCTATTGTTCAGTCCCCTGCCGGCAAAGGCACCGTTGTTTCTACAAACCTTTTAAAGGGGCTTGCTCAAGTTAAGTTAGAGGAAGGCCCGGAAAACACTGTTAGTGAATTTAAGGTTTCTGAGCTTACGGTTATTAAGGACAGCATGAAGCGAAACCAAGATGCTGAAATCGATTTATCAACTCTTAAGGAACTGGAAGAATAACTTAAATATAAGCCGTCCACATTGCGGCAGATAGGAGACATAACATGGCAAAAAAAGCAAAGGAATATTTATTATATGAAGGAAAACCCCTGTTAAGAGACGGAAACGTTCTCTATTACGGAGATTTCAGCGAAAACTTCATTACACGTTTCACCATCACCGAAACAAAAAAAGTACAGGATTTAGAGGTTGCTTCAAAAGTTACCATTGAGCTTTTAGAAAAGCACGGCAATGACATCAGCACGGCACGGTTAACAAAAAAAGCTGAACGTGACAGCTTGTTTGCCGCTTTGGATATTGGCGTTTATTGGCTGGAAGATATTTTAGAAATGGAAAAAGATTTTCTCCAGAAAGCAGCTCAGTAACATACTGTAAATCAAAAGACTGCAACAAAGTTTTCTTTTGTTGCAGTCTTTTTTATCCACTTTAACTGTACTTTTTTCGACAAAATATTTGTATTTTTGATATTTTATTACATTTTTCGCTTGACTTTTTAGTATTTTAGTTGTATAATTGAGATAACACAATGAAAAAGTTGAACGGAGGTGTCTTCCATGAACAAAAGTTTTGCAAGTCCTTTTGGAAGAAAATTAAAAAAATTACGTCTTGAGCACGGTATTGCTCAAAAAGATCTGGCAGAGGAACTCGGCATCTCGAGAAGCTGTCTGGCAAATTATGAAAACGGCAACCGTCAGCCAGATAACGATATGTTAGTCCGTATTGCCGATCGGTTTCACGTTTTAATTGATTATCTTGTCGACAGAACGGAAGCACGGAATCTTTCTTTAAGTATGCGGGAAATCGACGAATTCAACCGAATTAAGCATAAATATCAAGACCGCGACTGCACGCTGGATTTATCCGACTTAGAATTGGAAGGAAAAATTGCTGTTATCAGATACTATCATTTTATTGAAGACGTTGAAAGAATAAAGTCTTAAAAAAAGCTCACAATCCAATCGGATTGTGAGCTTTTCTATTGTTTACAGCCCCTGAGGGTTTTGTACCATGAATTTCCACGCATCCTGGCACATTCTCTTTAAATCAAACTGTGCTTCCCAGCCTAAGAGTTCTTTTGCTTTTTGAGGGTTTGCATAACATTCTGCAATATCGCCGGGGCGTCTGGGTGCAATTTTATAGTTCACCGCAACGCCGTTAACCTCTGAAAAGGTCTTCACAAGGTCTAAAACGCTGTACCCGTGGCCTGTGCCTAAATTATAGGCGTCAACCCCCGCCGTGTTCATAACACGCTGAACAGCCTTAATATGCCCCCGTGCCAGGTCAACAACGTGAATATAATCACGGACGCCGGTTCCGTCATGAGTGGGATAATCATTGCCAAAAACGCTCAACACAGGAAGCTTACCTGCCGCTACCTGAGCCACATAGGGCATCAGGTTATTGGGAATATCGTTGGGGTCTTCGCCAATCAAGCCGGACTCGTGAGCACCAATGGGATTAAAGTACCGCAGCAGGGCAATACTCCAGGTTTCATCTGCCACTACTAAGTCCCGTAAAATGTTTTCTATCATCAGCTTTGTGCTACCGTAAGGATTGGTGGTAGACAGAGGAAAATCTTCAGAAATGGGAACGGATTTCGGGCTTCCGTAAACCGTTGCAGAAGAACTGAATACCAGCTTTTTAACATTGTGCTTCGCCATAATCTCACACAGGATAAGAGTGCCCGTAATGTTATTATGGTAATACCAAAGAGGTTTTTTAACGGACTCGCCTACTGCCTTTAAACCGGCGAAATGGATTACAGCCTCAATATCATTTTCGCAGAAAATCTTTTCAATTGCTTCCCGGTCTAGCAAATCCGCTTCGTAAAACTTAAAATCACGGCCGGTAATTTTTTTAATACGATTCAAAGACTCCGGCTTTGAATTGATAAAATTATCTAAAACAACAATATCATATCCGTTTTCCAGTAATTCAACGCAGGTGTGAGAACCGATGTATCCCGCACCGCCGGTAACTAAAATTGACATAACCAAAACTCCTTACATGATGAAATCTTTTAAAATATTATATCCCATTTAATAAAGACTGTCAACCGCTTAGTATGTAATCAAAATCTCCTGTGTCTCAGGAATCCACCGGACTTCACAGCCCAAGGACTCTACGCCGAACCGCAACGGCACGAGGGTTCTGTCGTTTTGTATCATTGGCGGTGAACTTAGCAGGGTAAAACGGCCGTCAACCATCGCCCCGGATTCCCCTAAAACCATAACAACAGAATGGGATTCATAGAAAAGAGAAATTTTTCTTTCTTCAGGGTCCCAGTCAACCTGACCGCCAATGGCCTCCACCACCTGACGAATAGGCAACATGGTATACCCCTGGTGGAGAATGGGCGATGCATCAAGTATGATTTCCTCATTGCCCACTTTCATTATGTCATGATCAATCTGAAGATGCAAGGTGTTTGCCGGAAGCTCCGGTTCTTTGGGCACATCCGGTTCTTCCTCCACCGGCTCCATTTCGTCGGGGCGAATAAAAACGTAGCCTGTTTCCGGCTCTAAAACCCCGGCATAGCCTGCTGATACTGAAATCGCATCCGTATACATTAGTTTAGTTACCAAATCGCCGTTTGTATCAATATAGCCATAGAGTCCGTCCTTTGCGACCGCCGCATAGCCTTCAGAGAAAGCACCAACGCTGTCATACTGCCCTGAAATCGCCAACTGAAAGGACTGGTTTAAGTATCCGTAGCCCTCCTCGGTCTTCACAGGACAAAAACCGTCGGAAAATTCGCCTAAATCAGCATACGCATCGGATAAAGCCTGCCCGCCGGAATCTAAAAACAGCCATTTCCCGTTCTTTTTTCCTTTTATAGCTCCGTTTACAAGCTGGGGGGAAAGCTGTTCCCAAACCGGCTTAATTAAGAAGTCACCGGAAGCATCAATCATGCCGTAGCCACCGTCCTGCTTCACCACAGCACCGCCACCGCAAAAATCAAAGGCAAGCTCATAGGTTGCAGGAATTACAACAGAACCCGAAAGGTCAATATAACCATAATGTTCATCAATTCTGACGCAGGCACGGTTTTCATAAAAAGGATAGGCCTCTTCATACGTCGTCGAAATGACAAACTGATTCTTTTCGTCTATGTAACCGTAAAATCCCTCAGTTTTAACCAGGGCAAGACCGCAGGAAAAATCACTCACTTCATCATAGGTAAAAGGAATCACTACTTTGCCCGAAGGGTTAATATATCCCCATTTTCCCTCAGCATTTTTCACGCAGCAAAGGCCCTCGGAAAAATTGCCTGCCTGCACATACGCCGGAGAAATTACCGTTTTATGTGCTTCATTTAAAAACCCGTACAACTCCCCTTTTTTCACAAGACGACGGTTTTCCGAAAGAATTCCGATATAATCCCAGGTGAAATCAACCGCTATGTCCAAATCCTCGTCTAGCAGACCCCACTTAAGGTCAGAAACCGCCCTGGCATAGCCGTCAACATGGGAATACAGCAAATCATAGCTTTCTTCTGCCGATACGGAGACTGTCAGCAGCAGACAAAATAAAATTGTACATAAAAATTTTTTCATATTATTTCTCCGGTTTTTTATTTTTTCAGTCTCTTCTTTTTGCGTAATATACTGTGTCAATCCCCTCGCCTCTGTGATTAGGAATTCGTGCCAGCTCAACAAAATTATAATATCCCAAAATTTTAATATGGGGCACGTTGGTCGACCAGGTTCTTGTGAAAATATGCCTGTCTGCATACAAATCGTTAAACAAGTGACCATACATCTGCTTAGTAATGCCCCGTCCACGTGCTTCGGGGTTTAAAATCAGAGTAGAAAGGTAAATATTCGGCAAATCCGCTTCTGTTATGTAATCTGTTGTATAATCCTTAATAAAAGAAACAAAACCAAGCAGTTTCCCGTCCTCTATGCAAGCAAGAATCTCCTGATTCATCATTGTATTCAGGTAGGAGGAAAGCCCGGCGTGTACATCTGTCGATGCGGTGCCGGTCAATGTTTTTTGAGTCGTAGAGCTTCTTTGTGACAGTGGCGGAACAAAATCCTGATCGCTTATCTCCATCATACACAGCATAGTTTGATAATACTGTTCTTTTTCCTCTTGTGTAAGCAACTTAAATTCCATGTACAAACCCTCATTTCACATAATCCTTCCACTACATTGTACCTTAAAACACTTCTTTTTTCAATATATTCTGACAAAAAAAGAATCGGCATATGCCGATTCTTTTACGAACTAAAATCTTCTACCAAAGATGAGAGCTCCTCTTTCGAATAAACCGTAATGCCCTCGCTGAAAAGCTTTCTATCCTCCGCTCTTAGGGCATCTAACTCAATGGAAAGATTATGACTGAATTTCCGTTTCCCATCGTTATCAACCAAAAAAACACGAACCCGTCCTGACTGTTCAACAACAAAATAGATTTGTTCCTCGGGTTCTGAAACTTCTTCCGTGGTTGTCACCGTGGTCGATGCAGCACGGCCCGGCTCTGGGCTTTCTTTTGCCTCCCGAAAAATTGGGTTTGTCAAGGTCTCCGGTTTAGTAGCCTGTTGTTGTTTAAAATTCAAGCGTACTGCAGCATACCCAATCCCCAAACCAACTGCAAAGGCACTGGCAAACAAAAATATATAAAACCAAACGCTTCTTCGTCTCTTTTGTACCTGATACATATTTATCCTCCTGCTGTTGCTTTACGCCTATTGTTTCCAATTTTGCAAACTTTTATGCAGGAGGACATAGTTTACGCCATAGTTTCCGGAATTTCCGTCTGGCAGTTGCCAAACAAAAGCTGTTTCGACAGCTTTTTCATCATATCCCAGGGACTGACCCGTTTGACCTCAGTTTTTGCTACAATATCCGTACCGCCAATGCGGTTTCCGTCAATGATAAATTCTACCTCACCCAGCTTATCACCTACATGAACAGGGCCTTCTACCGTGTCAGGCAGGGTAATATGTTTTTCAATGCTGTTGAGTTTTGCCTTGCTGACCAAAACATGAAAATCATCAGAAACACCAATTTCCACCTGAGGTGTTTTGCCTTTTACAACAGTTAGAGGCTGGAGTTCCTCCTGCGTCAACAAACTGCCGGCAATGGCATAGTTGGCGAACCCGTAATCTAAGAGCTTGCTGGCATCTGCAAAACGCTCTTTTGAAGTTTCAGCACCTAGCACAACAGCAATCAGGTTCATGCCGTCCCGTGTTGCGGACGCGGAAAGGCAGTATTTTGCAACGCTGGTAGAGCCGGTCTTAAGCCCGTTCGCACCTTCGTAAAAACGAATAAGCTTGTTGGTGTTAACAAGCCCAAAGGCACCGTCTCGCAAACTATCCATCCAGATACCGGTAAACTCAAAAATTAAGGGGTGCTTCACCAGTTCACGGCTCATTAAGGCAATATCATAAGCACTGGTTAAATGCTCCGGGTCGTCAAGACCGTTGCAGTTGACAAAATGGGTGTCTGCCATGCCCAGTTCTTCTGCACGCTGGTTCATTTTGGCCACAAACCCCTCCATACTGCCGGCAATGTGTTCACCGAGTGCCACTGCCGCGTCGTTACCTGATGCCACCGCTACGGCTTTTAACATATCCCGAACGCTCATTTCCTCGCCGGGCTCTAAGTATACCTGAGAGCCGCCCATGGAAGCGGCATTTTCAGAGCAACGAACCATGTCTTCTAACTGAATTTGACCGCCGGCTATCGCCTCCATGGCAAGGAGCATTGTCATAATTTTCGTAACGGACGCCGGGTGACGGCGTTCATGGCTATTCTTTTCAAACAGAACCTGCCCGGTCCCTGCTTCAATTAAAATGGCAGCCGGGGCTGAAACCGTGACCGGAGGTGCCTCTTCCGCATAAGCGGGCAAACTCCCTATCATAAAACAGACACAAAGACATAACGCCAGAATTCTCTTCATATTTTACTTCCTTTCTGATTCCAATGTCATTATCCATCTTATGCGGTATGCCTTTTTCTTATGCCCCATCACCGTGCACAAAAAAAGACTGCGAATTTCTTCGCAGTCTTTAAAGTTTCATTTAAATTACTTTGCGTATTCAATAGCACGAGTCTCACGGATAACGTTAACCTTGATCTGACCGGGATATTCCAGTTCATTCTCAATACGCTTCACGATATCTCTTGCTACCATTACGATGCTTTCGTCTTTAACGTCTTCGGGCTTAACCATAATTCTGATTTCGCGGCCAGCCTGAATTGCAAAGGAACGTTCAACCCCTTCAAAGGAGTTTGCAATTTCCTCAAGCTTTTCAAGACGCTTAATGTAAGACTCAATATTTTCGCGGCGAGCACCGGGACGTGCTGCGGAAATTGCATCTGCAGCCTGAACGATAACAGCCACTAAAGTGTTAGCCTCAACATCGCCATGGTGAGCCATGATAGCATGCACAACATCCTGACCTTCTTTATACTTCTTAGCAAGGTCAGCACCAATCATAACGTGAGAACCTTCCATCTCGTGGTCAGCAGCTTTGCCTAAGTCATGAAGCAGACCGGCACGCTTAGCAATGGTAATATCAGCACCCAATTCGCCGGCAATTAAACCGGAAAGGTGAGATACTTCGATAGAATGTTTTAAAACGTTCTGACCGTAGCTGGTTCTGTACTTAAGCTTACCTAAGAGGCGGATAATTTCGGGATGCAGGCCGTGAACGCCGGTTTCAAATACAGCGTTTTCGCCTTCCTGCTTAATCTCGGTTTCAACCTCTTTTTTAGCTTTTTCATACATTTCTTCAATCCGGGCGGGGTGAATTCTGCCGTCAACAATCAGCTTTTCAAGTGACAGACGGGCAATTTCACGTCTTACCGGGTCAAAACCGGACAGAATAACTGCCTCGGGTGTGTCGTCAATAATCAGGTCAATACCGGTCAGGGTTTCCAGCGTACGGATATTTCTACCCTCACGGCCGATAATTCTACCCTTCATTTCATCACTGGGGAGATTTACCACGCTGACTGTGGTTTCTGCCACATGGTCAGCCGCACATTTCTGAATCGCACCGGCAATAATGTTCTTAGCGTTCTTTTCAGCATTTTCTTTTGCCTGGGTTTCAATTTCCTTAACCATTAAAGCTGCCTCATGGCGAACTTCGCTTTCAACGCTCTTTAAAAGATACTGCTTAGCATCTTCCGCGGAAAGGCCGGAAATCTGCTCCAAAACGCCTAACTCTTTTTTCTTGATTTCTTCAATTTCACCCTTGAGCTGCTCTAAGTCTTTTTCCTTTAAAGCAAGCTTTTCTTCTTTCTGCTCAATGGATTCTGTTTTCTTATCAAGGTTCTCTTCTTTTTGCTGGATTCTTCTTTCCTGTCTGGAAATTTCACCTCTGCGTTCTTTGATCTCGCGATCAAATTCTTGTCTTTGTTTATGGTTTTCTTCTTTGGCTTCTAAAAGCAATTCACGCTTTTTGCTTTCGCCTTCTTTTTTAGCACGCTGAATGATTTCCTTTGCTTCTGCCTCGGCACTGCCAAACTCGGCTTCTGCTACTTTTTTTCTATAGGAAATGCCCAAGCGGAAAAAAACAAACGATGCCAGGGCAATCAAAGCAACTGCTACGCAAATAATAATTATTTCCATTATAGTCTCTTCGGTTCCTCCTTTTAAAAATTTATATATTCTACCTAATTATAAGTAAAACTACACCTTTTATTTTACCTTTTTTTCGTCTCGCTGTCAATGATATTTTCCGTTTTTTGCAAAAAAATCAGCATAAATTTTACGTCTTGAAGCAAAAAGAGAGTGCATTTATATAAACGCACTCTCTCAGTTATCTATATTCTATTATTCTTCCCAGAAAGAAAGCTCCGTTCCCAAGCCTTTTTCCATTGCACGGCGATAACAACGAACGGTTACGGCAATGTCTAAAATACCGGCACCAACGGCATTGAAATAAATAATTTCATCGTCATTTTCACGAGGTGCTTTCTTGCCAACCAGAATTTCACCCAAATCTGCATGAATATCTTCATCTTTCACAAGACCGTCACGCCACATAAGAGCAACGGTGCTGATCATACGGTGCTTAACGCTTTCCCAATAGTCGCAAACCAGTTTATCGGCTCTCTTAACGCAGTCATGATCCACTTCGTAATCTGCCATGTTCATAACCAGGCTGCCCTTTTTCAGCCACTCGCCGCGGATAAAGGGCTCTGATGCCAAGGTAACACAGTCAATAATATCACTGTTGCGAACCGCTTCTTCAATGTTTTCCGTAGGAATTGCCTTAACGTCCGGATAGGTCTTGGTTACGTAATCCGCAAAACGCTGTGCATTTTCCATGCGAATATCATAAATATACAGGGTACGAATACCGGGACGTGCAATACGTGCCGCTTCAAACTGAGTAGGAGCCTGAGCACCGGCACCGCAGATCGTCATAACGGAAGCATCGCTTTTAGCAAGCAACTTAATGGCAACACCGCCTGATGCACCGGTACGAATCGTGCTGACCCGGGTACCGTCTGCAATACAAACGGGAAGCTTTGTATCGGGGTCGTTTAAAATAACGGTAACGCTGGCACGGGGCAGACCTTTTTTAAAATTCATTGGTCCACTGCCAATCCACTTAATACCTGCCATGTCATATTCACCGCCGATATAACCCGGCATGGCGTTAATGCGGCCGAGAACGTTTTCGTCCTCAACGGTTTTGCCCCAACGCAAAACGCATTTACCCGGAGAGATAACATCTCCCTCCTGGGTTAAAACATAGGCACGCTCTACGTCATGAATGGCTTCTGCCATATCGGAAACACCTACGGTTTCCATCGCTTTGTTATTCAAAAATAAAAGATTTGCCTGACTCATTTTTTTCACCTGCTTTTTAATTTTACAATCTTATTATAGTCCCTTATTACACAATTGTACAGAATACAACACAACGCTGTTGCAATATCGTCTGCGATATAGTAAAATAAAAACATAATACAGCATCAGGAGTGGATTGCTATGGAAATTTTACAACTGAGATATTTTTATGAAAGCTCAAAAAACGAGAATTTTGCCAGAACAGCTGAAAAGTTTATGGTGCCAACGTCTTCGGTTTCCGCCTCGGTGAAGCGTTTAGAGCAAGAACTGGGTTGTTCCCTGTTTGACCGCTTTTCAAATCGCATTATGTTAAACAAAAACGGCAAGCGATTGCAACAATCCCTTTGCGTCATTTTAAACGAGCTTGACCAGGTTGTGGAGGATTTATCGACAGGCTCCGACGACAACCGTGAAATTAAAATGTTGGTGCGTTCCATGCGTAGCAAGATTACGGATTGCATTATTGTTTACAGCACAAAATATCCCCATGCCGCCTTTAAAACCGCTTTTGACTTCCGGGAAACCAATTTTGAGAACTATGACATCATTATTGATGAGAAAACAGACCGCTATCCGGAGTATGAAAGCTTTGAATTCTGTAATCTCCGTCTGCGTTTAACGGTAGCTGCCAACAGTCCTCTGTGCGGCAGGAAACTAACCCTGAAACAGCTTTGTAATCAGCCTTTTATCACCATCGGCGAACAGAGCAATATGCAGAATATTTTGCTCCGTGCCTGCCGCCAAGCCGGATTTACACCAAACATTGCCGTGCAAAGTAATGATATAAAATGTCTGGATAAGCTGATTGCCTCCGGTATCGGCATCGGTCTGAGCCGGGAATTCCCTTTGGAAAAAAACAGCGACATTGCCTTTTTGGACGTTACGGATTTTAACGAACGCTACACTGTGTACAGCTACTATAAAAAGAAGGCTGCTTACGGCAATGTACAACACTTTTTGAATTTTTTAAAAAACAACGCTATATAAAAAAGGTTCTGAAATCCAATGGATTTCAGAACCTTTTTTTACTGATTCTTCTTAAGGTCATTATTGCGGATTTCCACACGCCGTACCTTACCGCTGATGGTTTTGGGAAGTTCATCAACAAAATCCACAATTCTGGGATATTTGTAAGGTGCCGTATGGGTTTTAACGTATTCCTGAATTTCTTTCTTGAGTTCATCAGTACCTTGGGTTCCCTTTGTCAGCACAATTGTCGCCTTAACAATCTGTCCGCGAACCTCATCAGGAACGGGGGTGATGGCACATTCTAAAACATAGGGCAGTTCCATGATAACGCTTTCAATTTCAAAAGGTCCGATACGATAGCCGGAGGATTTGATAACGTCATCAATACGGCCTACATACCAAAGATAACCATCTTCGTCCATGGTTGCCTGGTCGCCGGTATGATAGAACCCGTCGTGCCATACTTCCTTGGTTTTTTCATCGTCTAAATAGTAACCGATGAAGAGACCACAAGGAGCCCCGTCTTTAGTACGGATACAGATTTCACCTGTGTCGCCGGTTTTACATTCGTTGCCGTCCGGGTCTAAGATAACAACGTCATAGAGAGGGCTGGGTCTACCCATAGAACCGATTCTCGGCGTTGAACCAACGAAGTTAGCGATAGAAAGGGTGGTTTCGGTCTGGCCGAAGCCCTCCATAATGGTAAGCCCTGTTGCCTTTTTAAACTGGTTAAATACCTCAGGGTTTAATGCTTCACCGGCTGTAGTTGCGTATTCAATAGAAGACAGGTCATATTTTGACAAATCTTCTTTAATAAAGAACCGGTACATTGTGGGCGGTGCACAGAAAGTTGTGATGTTATACTTTTTAAAGAGGGGCAGAATGTCATCAGAATGGAATCTGTCAAAGTCATAGGTGAAGACGCCGGCTTCGCAGAGCCACTGACCGTAGAGCTTGCCCCAAAGTGCCTTACCCCAGCCGGTATCGGAAATGGTAAAGTGTAAACCGTTGGGGTTTACGTTGTGCCAATGCTTTGCCGTGGGGTAATGACCCAGTGCATACTTATATGAATGGGTTGCAATTCTGGGATAGCCTGTTGTACCGGAGGTAAACAGCATCAGCATGGGGTCGTTGCCGCAGGGGGAATCTGCTTTTCTGTCAAAATGGGTGCTGAAACGTTCCATCTCCAGATTAAAATCATGCCAGCCCTCTTTCTGACCGCCAACCAGAATTTTCTTCATACCCGGAAATTCTGCAGCCGCTTTTTCAGCCTCAGCCGATACGTCTCCGTCAGCGGTACAAACAATAGCTTTTACGCCGGCAGCTTTATATCTGTATGTAAAGTCGTGCTCAACCAGCTGATTGGTGGCAGGAATCGCAATCGCACCGATTTTATGCAGTGCCAGCATACAGAACCAGAACTGATAATGACGCTTCAGCACAAGCATAACCGTGTCGCCCCGTTTGATGCCTAAGGATTCAAAGTAGTTAGCGGTTTTTGCAGAATACTTTTTCATATCGCTAAAGGTAAATCTACGTTCGGATTTATCGTTACCTACCCACATCATAGCAAGCTTGTCAGGGTTCTTCTCTGCAATGGCATCTACACAGTCAAAAGCAAAGTTGAATTTGTCATCATTTTTAAAGGTGATGCCGCTAAACACGCCGTTTTCATCGTAGCTTGATTCAATAAAGTTATCAGCAACGGTTTTTGAAGTATCTTTAACTGTGGCCGTGGTTTTGTTCACAACCGGGCCTTCGGGATATTCATCGCTGAAGTGGCCGTCTTTGGGGTTTAAAACAATGGCGTGGAATTCGCAGCCGCCCTCTGAGACAGCAATCATACCGTGGGGGATAATACTGTTATAAAAAATGGAATCGCCCTCGTTTAAAACCTCGATGTGGCTTCCTACCTGAACTTTTAAAGAGCCTTTTACAATGACATCAAATTCCTGACCGTTATGGGAAGCCAGCTTGATGGGTGCATCCTGCTCCTCTGCAAGATAGGGGAACTTAACCAAGAAGGGCTCCGCCAGCTTACCTTTAAATTTAGGTGCAAGGTTGTTATAAACATAGCCCTGCTTCTTTACAATCTTCATACCGTCACCTTTTCTGGTGATGTTAAAAGATGTAAGAGTAGAGCTTGTGCCTTCCAATAAATCAACAACCTCAACACCGCAAGCCTTAGCACATTTGTAAATGAATGTAAAGCTAAAGTCGGTTTCGCCCTCTTCCAAAAGCTTATAATCCTCTGCCGTAACGCCGGTGAGTTTAGCAAGCTCTTCAGGGGAATAGCCCTTTGCTTCACGCAGGTCTTTAATTCTGCCTGCAACCTCTTTTAAACTGAATTCCATTTTTTTTGCTCCTTTCTTTTCCGTTACTTTTCAGATTTTACGGATTTGAATAAAACAAAAAAACCCGTCTCAAAATTTCTTTTGAGACTATTTGTGCAACCCGCGGTACCACTCAAATTGCGGAAACAATTCCGCCACTTACCAGGCTCTAACAAGCCTTTTGCCTTAACGCAGCATTACGGAAGGAGTCTACTCAGCTTTGCCTTTCGGTCCTCCAACTCAGAAGTGATGGGTCATTGGAAAGCGTTACCATTGGCTCGCAGCAACCGCCAACTCTCTCCAGGCTCGGCAATCCGACCGTCTTCGTCATAGTTGTTTTGTGATATTCAAATTTAAGTGTATTATACTCCCTGAAAAAGAAGTTGTCAATAGTTTTTTTAAAATTTTTCCGGCGACAACAAAAAATATACAAAAAAGCTGCCCTATAAAGCATATTTCATGTTTATAGGGCAGCCCGTTTTATATGATTAAAAGATAGAATTTGCCAGGTCTTGCAAGGTGTCCACCAAAATGTGGCCTGCATCGCGACAAAGGCTGTTAGCACCAAACCGTGCGGAGTAAATTGTGTCATACTCTAAAACATCTACGGTGGGAATATAGCCCACGGAACGGTTTGTATAGGTGGTAATGAAGCACTTCTCCGTAGGAGATTTAACTTTCAGTTCCAAACCGTACTGCAAATAGGGTTCACCGGGCATGGAATAGAGCACCACGTCACCCATACGGACCGCCTGAACTAAAACCTCATAGCTCTTGGGACCCTCTGCAGCACGGAGCAAAGATTTTGCCATTGCCAGGTTGTACTGGTCCTGATTGGTAGAGCCGGATGCATCAATTTTAACACCCTCAATGGGCTTAACGGTATCTACTATATGCTGAGCGTTAGCAATTGCTTCCTCGGAAATTTCACGGCTGGGAAGATCTAACCACTTGCCGGCAACCGCTAAAACATCACCGGTAACCGGCTTTGCCTGTGCAATTGTCTTAATCGCCTCGCCGGCTAAGGTTTTACCCATCATAATATAGTGGTCAGCCGGGTCGGACTCACGGGTAACATCAAAGTGGTTAACATTACCGGCAGGACCCATGATGAACACGGTTACAAACTCATCGCCGTACTGTTTTTTCAGTTCCTTTGCCATGATGGCAGAAAAGTCACCGGTATATTCTGTGCCGCTGACGCAGTCAGAATGGCAACCGAAGTTAATTAAAGCACCCTTAGGCTGACCGTCCTTATCCCGAACAAACAGAACAGGAAGTGACGGGTCAATTTCAGCCAAGGGACCTACAATATCGCTACTGCCTCTTTCCGGGTTGGTTCTGGGAGTGCCGTTTTTCATGTAATAATCACGGCAGAAAGAAATCCCGTAAACCTCGCCCTGGCCGTAGTACAGCGTGGTTTCCTCTAACCGTTTATAAGCCAGGGTAACACAGTCTGCAATCAGACGGGTAACAACGTCAAAATACCCTTTTTCCGCGTCCTGTGCTATTTCGCTTTTCGGCGGTGCGGTCATTCTGGGGATACCGGTATGGGTGTGAACATAAGAAACCATCAGATTTTCTTTTTGAATACCGGTAAAAGCTGTTACACGGTCTGCTACTGCGTTGTGAACCGCGGTGTTAATCCCGCAACCCTCAACGGAAACAATCGCAAAGGTCTCGCCGCCCTGCTCTACCACCATGCTTTTTGCATAGAGTCTGTCTTTTACATCTGAGCCTAAACGTTCGTTAAAATAGCCGGGAATAGAACAGCCAAGGGGCGGTGTAATTTCTCTTTCATAAAATGCAACTCTCATTTTGTCACCTTTTTCTTTCTACCAAGTGCAGCTGATTAAGCCGTCAGCCTCCAAGGTCATTTTTGTGCCGAAAGGTTCACTCATATTCTTGATATATTCAAAAATTTCAGGGTTATAGCTGCGACGGGGCAAGCCGTTTTCAGACTTATGACCGTCCATCTTCATTTCAACGGGCATTAAAGTCAGCTTGGTCAGCTTATTGTTTTCGTCAGTTTCCCAGTAAGGAATTACGCTGCGGAACATTTTCGGGTCTGTCATTAAGCCAACGGTAAAGTTCTTGGAGCGTTTCTTTAAAAGCTCGTGAACCGTTGACTGGCTGGTTAAACCATGTTTAATGAAAAAGTCGTCCGGTGCAAGCTCAATGCTGTAAAGCTGCAGAACAAAATCGCCCAGAGAGTAGAAAATCGGACAATCTTTATAGATTTCAACAGGACGCAAGAGGTGAGGACCGTGACCCACAACGGCGTGAGCACCGGCGTCGATACAATGACGGGCAAAATCCTGCAGGAATTCTGAGGGGTTTTCCTTAGCATCGCCGGACAGCTGATGGGAATGAACAGAAACCATAATGTAATCTGCCTGCAGCTGTGCTTCGTAAATAGCTTTATCCACCCGGGCAATATCGGCAGGGTTTACTTCCATAATGTATTTTGCTTTTTCGCCCTCAGTAAATTTTAACGGACCAAATTCTGCCTCGTTGTCTGCAAGGTCGGCATAATAGCCTTCTTTGCGGACGATTTCACGGGAGGCGTTAATGTTGGTTTCTTTTGCAATTCTCTTAATAATCTCAAGGTCTTCTTTAGGAAGCTCTACACGGCTCGAAACTCTGAGGCCGTTAATACCCGGTCTGCCGGGTACACGGGGGCTCTGTTCCCCTGCCATCATGGCAGCATCAAAGGTGGAGTTAACGGCAATCAGTGCCACACGGCCGTTTGCGGTTTCCAAATATCTGGGAGCGGAAGCTTCTGCCAGGTTTCTGCCTACGCCGGCGTGGACAAGGCCGCTGTTATTCACAGCCTCTAAGGTCTTTTCAAGGCCGCCGTAAGAAAAGTCAAGCACATGGTTGTTGTTAAAGCTTGTCATGTTAAAGCCATAGTTCTTAACATCGTCAAGCACCTCAGGATTGGTACGGATATACGTACCGCCGGAGAACTGAGACGCACAGGTTTCGCCCTCGTGGTTCAGCGTTGTTTCTAAGTTAAAGAAACGGGCATCACCCTGGCGGATAAAGTCACCTAATTCCTCAAAGCCCTTGTACTCCGGAAAAATTCTCTGCTGGATAATCATATCCCCTGCTGCTGTAAATTTCATTACTTAATTACCTCCCCTAATGTTGTAGATACCCGAATGGCAACTTCTAAGCCAACGGGAACAGACCATTTTTCTAAGTATTCTTCTCTTCTATGTGAACCAGTGTGTATATTAACACCGACATTTAACCCGGGAATGCCGATGGACATAGGAATGTTACAATCGGTTGATGAACAGCCGTATCTAACCGGTTCCCCGATTACGCTCTCAACAATAGGCCCTACCACTGCCTTTAAGGCTTCCTGCTTGGCAGGATCAAGGTTGCTGCAAGGTCTGTCACCAACTTTTGTCACATTGACAGTAACGCCTTCTGTACGAGCTTCCTCAAAGATTTTTTCAAAATGCTCCTGCATTTCCGCCAGACACTCTCTGTCATTAGAACGGTACTCACAAAGCATTTGTGCGTTCTGTGAAATGGTATTAACAGAAGTACCGCCGGAAATGGTACCAACATTATAAGTGGTTTTGCTACCCTCTCGAACAGGCACTTCAATTTCATAAATTTTTGCTATCATCTGTCCTAAAACCGCATTAGCATTAGGCTTTCCGAACATCTGGTAGGAATGGCCACCCTCGGTGGTTACCGAAACTTCATACCGATGTGAACCGGCACAACGGTCGCTGATAGTATGTAAATTGCTGTCAAAGGTAATAAACTGTTTTACCCTGCCTTCAAAATCATGGAACAACTGACGGGTACCCTTTAAGTTCCCCAATCCCTCTTCGCAGGAGTTGCAAACAAACAGAATCCCTTTTTCCGGCACAAGGTTCTTTTCCACAAAGAATTTTGCCATGAACAAAAGTGCCACAACGCTGATGGTGTCATCACCCACACCGGGGTTATGAATCTTTTCCCCATCGTCATAATAAGGCATGGGCTCTAAGTCGGGAAACACCGTATCTGTATGAGCGGCAAAAACTGTTAGTTCATTGCTTGTTTCACAGTTCAGCGGGAAAATAACGTTTAAGGCTTCGTCAATGTAAACACCCTTTGCACCGGCATTTGTCAGCCAGTTTTTGCAATACTCCGCACGCTTGTGCTCGTGGTGGGACGGTGCCGGAATCAGACAAAGATCCTTTAGCACAGCAAACATATCCGCTGTGTTTTCTTCAACGTACTGCTTCAGTTCTGCCTCAAAGCTTTTCCTGTCCATGTGTCTTCTCCTCTTTTTTAAAGTTTAATAAAATGATCCCTGCACAAACCAGCAGGAGAGTCAGCAATAAATTTAGGGTAGATACCCGGCTCTGCTCCGTCAGCATAATTTTAGACAGAATGACGCCGAACACAGGCACCGTGAAGTGATAAATCGTGACCTTAGAAACGGGGTTATGGGTCAGCAGAACGCCCCAAAGAGCAAAAGCAATGGCAGAAAGCAGAGCAAGGTAAACCAAAACACCGACACCTGCCAAACTGTCAAAAGACATCGTTCCTCCGAAGAGCAAGCCTGCTGCAATCAGCACAAGGCCACCCAGCATAAACTGATAGCCGCTCAAAACAACGGAGTCTTCGTCTTTTCCGTAACGCTTAATAAGAACAGATGCTGCTGCCGCACTGATGGCAGAGAAAATAACAAACCCATCGCCTAAGAAATTCATGTTAAAATCAAGGCCGTTCAGGTTTACTAAAATAATACCGCCAAAACCTAAAATGCAGGCAAAAATCTTTTTAAAGCTCAGCTTTTCCTGGCGGAACAAAAGGCTTGCAATTAAAAGGCAGAAAAAGGCGTTAGAAGCAGAAAGAACCGTTCCTTTAACACCGGAGGTGTTGGCAAGACCTATGTAGAAAAACGTGTACTGCAAGGTAGTCTGAAACACGCTCATAATTGCTACTTTGCCAAGATTTTCTTTCTTGGGAAACAGAAACTTTCTCCGGGCTATACTGTAAATTAAAATGGTTAAAAAACCCGCCAATAAAAACCGACAGCCTGCAAACAAAATAGTCGAAGGTACATTCGGTGACGGGGTCTTTAAAATCAGCTGATAGCCGGTTTTAATAAAGGGCGTGGCACTGCCCCACAGTGCACAGCACAAAAGGGCACCGATTGCCACAAAAAAGGGATTTTGAAACAACTTTGTCTTCTTGTTCATATTGATTCTCCGTCATCATAAAAAGTTTCACAGTAACACTCTCATTATAGCCTTTTTTAGGTTTTTTGTAAAGTATTTTATGCATTATAATGACCATAATGTTGAAATTATGGCAGGTTTTTTCTCCCATATATCTTAAACACTTTTTTCTCTCGGATTTTGGTAAAAACCAACAGATTTTTTCTTAATCTTTGGCGGACTATTGACAGCCATTTTAAAAAAAATTATAATTAAATATGTAGGAGGCGTATCTATGAACTGGAAGCTGCCGCAAGACGTTTTGTATATTATAAATACATTAAATCAAAAGGGATATAAAGCCTATGCCGTTGGCGGCTGTGTCCGGGATATGTTTTTAAAAAAAACGCCCCAGGACTGGGATATTACCACCTCCGCTCCGCCGGAAGCCATAATAGATTCTTTCCCGAAAACAATTCCCACCGGCATAAAGCACGGCACCGTTACGGTGCTTTGCGGTAAAACCCCTTACGAGGTGACCACCTTTCGGGTAGACGGGGCTTATGAAGACCACAGAAAGCCGGAAACCGTTACCTTTACCGAGGATATTCGGGAAGATTTGTCCCGCCGTGATTTTACCATGAATGCTATGGCATATCACCCGGAAACCGGGCTCCGCGACCCCTTTGGCGGCAGGGAAGATATTGAAAGAAAGTTGATTCGTTGCGTAGGCGACCCCTTGGTTCGTTTTGACGAAGACGCCCTCAGAATGCTTCGTGCCGTGCGGTTTTCCGCCCAAACCGGCTTTAGCATTGACGAAGATATTCTTGCCGCTATGAAAACCCTGGCTCCCCTGCTCTCCGCTATCAGTGGCGAACGGGTTCGAGATGAGCTTGTAAAAACCCTGCTCTCTGACCGCCCGGCAAAGGTTCGCGTGTTGCACGAAACCGGCCTCTTAGCCGTCATTCTGCCGGAGCTTGACCGTTGTTTTTATACGCATCAGAACCACCCCTACCATATTTTGAACGTAGGAGACCACAGCCTGAGGGTTTTGGAAAATACTCCTAAGTCGCTCTCTCTGCGGCTGGCGGCTCTTTTACACGATATTGGAAAACCGGATATGAAAACAACCGATGAGGCAGGCATTGACCATTTTAAAGGTCACGGCAGCGTCAGCACCAAGCTGGCAGAGGAGATTATCGCCCGACTGCGGCTGGATAACAAAACAAAAGATGCCGTTCTGTTGTTGGTTCGTGAGCACGACAGGCAGTTTGCCGTCACCAAAAAAAGTATCCGGCGTGCTGCAAGCATCGTTGGAAAAGATATGTTTTTTGACCTTTTGTCCCTGCAAGTAGCTGATGCTCTCGGTCAGAATCCGACAATGGTAACAGAACGCCTTGCCCGGCTTGAGGCGGCAAAGGCATTGTATAACGAAATTCTGGCAGATGAAGATGCTCTGTCTGTCTCTGATCTTGCCATCGGCGGCAGAGACTTACTAGAATTAGGTTACTGCGGCAAAGAAATCGGTGCCGCACTGTCTAAGGCGTTAGAACTCGTGCTGGATGACCCCTCAGCAAACCAAAAAGAAATTCTTTTGAAAAAAATTCAAAATACTGATTGAAATAATGATTTAGGTGGTATATATAGTATAAGTTTTATATAAATGTAGCTTTTATAATTAAATATTCGCACCAGTAGACCCAATTTCCAGAAATTCTCCGCCGAGCGTCGGCTTCTTCATCAGATTTGGCTATGTAAATTTGCTTGCCGTTTCTTGATAAGTGGCAAGCATGAAATAAAATTTTTGTGCTTTTTTGCATGAGAACATGGAGGGAAATTGAATGAAAGACTATCCGGTAGCAAAACTCAGAAACATTGTGCTTTTAGGGCATGGACGTGCAGGTAAAACTTCACTGGCTGAAGCGTTACTGTTCGCCTCCGGTGCCACTGACAGATTAGGAAACATCGCCTCCGGTAACACCGTCAGCGATTACGATCCTGAGGAAATTAAACGTCTTTGCTCCATTAGTGCGTCTACTTTGCCCTTAGAATGGCGTGAAGTGAAAATTAACTTAATTGATACGCCGGGATATTTTGACTTTGTCGGCGAACAAATTGAAGCACTGTCTGCGGCAGACTGTGCCGTGCTGGTTATCAGCGGCAAGTCCGGCGTGAGTGTCGGTGCTGAAAAAGCATGGGCAATGTGTGCAAAAAAAGGCATTCCTATGATGATTTTCATCAATAAATTAGATGATGAAAAGTCTGACTATCAAAAAGTTTTAACTGAACTTAAAGATACATTCGGCAAGTGCATCGCTCCTTGCCTGGTTCCCATTAAAAACGGCGAAAAAATTGACGGTTTCGTTAACGTTGTTGACATGACATCAAGACGTTGGGAAGGCGACAAACGTATTGACGGCCCTGTTCCCGACGGTATGGACGACGAAATTGCTCCCGTTCGCGAAATGATTATGGAAGCCGTTGCCGAAACTGACGATGAGCTTATGACAAAATACTTTGACGGCATCGAGTTCACCCCGGAAGAAATTTATGACGGCTTAAAATATGGTACCCGTAACCGCCAGATTGTTCCTGTTCTCTGCGGTAGTGCTATTAAAAATCAAGGCACACAGCTACTGATGGACGCGATTATGAAATATACTGCAGGACCCCATAAGGTGACAAAGCTTGCAGAAAACGCTGCAGGCGAACCTGTTGAAATTGAGTGCGAACCCGATGCACCCCTGGCTGCACAGTGCTTTAAGACCATTGCTGACCCCTTTATCGGCAGACTGTCTTTTGTGCGTGTGTATCGCGGTACTTTAACAAAAGATACAACTGTTTACAACGCAAATAAAAAAGCCGAAGAAAAAATAGGCCGTATTTACATGATGCGGGGCAAAAAGCAGATTGAGGTTGATAAGCTCATTGCCGGTGACATTGGTGCCATTCCCAAGCTGACCATCACCGCAACCGGCGACTCCCTGTGCGATAAAGCTAACCAGGTTCTCTTTGAAGCCTTAGAGTTCCCCGAACCCGTTGCCAGCATGGCAATTATGCCTAAGGCAAAAGGCGATGAAGAAAAAATCAGTGCAAGCCTTGCGAAGATGATGGAAGAAGATAAGACCATCAGCTTAAAGCACGATACCGAAACCAAAGAGCAAATCCTCTCCGGTGTTGGCGAACAACATATTGAGGTTATCATCAGCAAATTAAAAGCTAAATACAACATTGACGTTGACTTAAAAGAGCCTAAAGTGCCCTACCGCGAAACTATCCGCAAAGCTGTTAAGGCTGAAGGTAAACATAAAAAACAGTCCGGCGGTCACGGTCAGTACGGTCACGTTTGGATTGAGTTTGAACCCACCGATTCTTTAGAGCTTGTCTTTGAAGAAAAGGTATTCGGCGGTGCCGTTCCTAAGAACTTCTTCCCTGCGGTTGAAAAGGGCTTAAAAGAAAGTATGGCACACGGTGTCCTGGCCGGCTACCCCGTTGTTGGCTTAAAAGCCACCTTGTATGACGGTTCTTATCACAGTGTTGACTCTTCTGAAATGGCGTTTAAAATGGCGGCAAACCTTGCTTACAAAGCAGGTCTGGCTCAGGCTTCTCCCGTACTGCTCGAGCCCATCGGCACGCTGACGGTTAACCTGCCCAACGCTGATATGGGTGACGTGATGGGTGACATTAACAAACGCCGCGGCAGAGTTTTAGGCAGCGACCCACAGCCTGACGGTACTGTTACCATCACAGCTGATGTGCCCATGGCAGAAATGGCGAAGTTCTCAACAGACCTTCGTTCCATTACCCAGGGCCGCGGCAGCTATTCTTTAGTCTTCCGTGCTTACGAGCAGGCACCGGAGCACGTTGCCAAGAAGAGTATTGAAGAGAGTGCTAAAGAAAAGGAATAAATAAAAAGTAGCAGAAACCCACTTCCGCAGATGTTCTGCTGCGGGAGTGGGTTTTTAAATATGTTTGATTGGAGTTATTTTGTGTTTAAGATTCACGCAACAGAAAACAAAGCACGCCTGGGAACATTTTCAACTGTTCACGGCGACATACAGACCCCGGTATTCATGAACGTTGCCACAGCCGCCGCCATTAAGGGTGCCCTGGCGGCTGATGACCTTAAGAACGTTGGCTGCCAGGTGGCACTGTCTAATACCTATCACCTGCACCTACGTCCCGGTGACGAAGTGGTTCGCACTATGGGCGGCCTGCATAAATTTATGAACTGGGACCGTCCTATTTTAACCGACAGCGGCGGCTTTCAGGTTTTTTCCCTGGCATCTATGAACCAGGTGAAAGAAGAAGGGGTTACCTTCGCCTCCCATATTGACGGCAGACGGATTTTTATGGGCCCGGAGGAAAGCATGACCATTCAGTCTAATCTCGGTTCTACCATTGCCATGGCCTTTGACGAATGTATCCATGCAAAGAAAGACCGCAAAACCGTTACGGAAAGCGTGGAAAGAACCTATCGTTGGCTGGAGCGTTGCAAGGTTAAAATGGACGAGCTGAATCGAAAAAAAGATGCCGTTAACCCCAATCAACTGCTCTTCGGCATTAACCAGGGCGGTATTTTTGATGATATTCGCATTGAACACATGAAACAAATTGCAAAACTGGATTTGCCGGGCTATGCCATCGGCGGTCTTGCCGTGGGCGAAACCCACGAGGAGATGTACCATGTTTTAGACGTTGTTGTTCCCCACGCACCGGAAAACAAGCCCCGATATTTAATGGGCGTTGGAACACCGGCTAATATTATTGAAGCCGTAGCCCGGGGCGTTGACTTTTTTGACTGCGTGCTGCCGGCACGAAATGCCCGTCACGGTCATCTCTGCACCAAAAACGGTGTCATTAACATTAACAACAAAAAATATGAAACCGACCCTCTGCCCATCGACCCGGAATGTAGTTGTCCCGTTTGTCAGAATTACAGCCGTGCTTACATTCGTCATCTGCTGAAAGCCGGCGAGATGCTCGGCATGCGGCTCGGGGTTATGCATAATCTCTATTTTTACAACAACCTAATGCAGGAAATCCGTGATGCAATCGCCGATGGGCGGTTTGAAGCCTATCGTGCTGAAAACGCAGAACGGGTTGCAAGAAGAATTTAATCAGGCGGTGAAACCATGGCAAGCTGTGAAACCTGTGCTAATTATCAATACGACGAACTGTGCGACTGCTATTTCTGCACCATCAATTTAGACGAAGACGAAATGATGCGGTTTTTAACCGGCAACAGCTCCGACTGTGCCTACTGGCGAAACGGCGATGACTATGCCGTTGTCAGAAAACAAAACTAAGGGAGGGAGAAAAGGTGAAAAAGCGAAAACTGTGGCTTTCCTGTATTTTACTTTTGTTTCGCACCTTAAAAAAGCTGACCCGTAAAAAAGACCAGACAGAAACCGTGTATGCTATCACCTTTCCCTTAACAGACGAAGAAACAAAAAAGCAAATTCTCCCGGCAGAGAAAGCCTCAAGGGAAATCAGTGCTCTGTTGCAAGAATTCGGTTGTCCCTTTACGGAATACAAAACCTACCAAACGGACGGCAAAACGCAAGAGGATTCCCGAGACGCCGTAACCTTTTTCCTGATGATGCTGACTGATGATAAAGCAGAAGAAATTATTGAGGCCGTTAAAGAAAAACTCAATTTAAAAATCGCCTTTTGCACAAAAGAAGAACATTCATACAGAGAATTAAAAAAACGACTTGTCGATTGACAAGTCGTTTTTTTGACAATGCAGAACAATAAAGATGCAGACATAAAATTTAGCTTTGCGAAAGCAAAGCCACCTCAACTTCTTCCTTATTCACTATTACTTATTACTTTCCAAAAATCGACAAGTA
>JAFQWH010000094.1 GCA_017407515.1 Clostridia bacterium
ATGTTGTTATGCATAAATCGAATGGTGGAAAAGCCTTTTTCTTCAACATACTTTTTCAGCTTGCTTAAAGTTTCCCACCAATAATCGTGATTCCCTTTGGAAATCAATTTAATGCCGTTTAAGCGGTCTAAAAAGCGAAAGTCTTCCTCAGCCTCAGAGATATACATCGCCCAGGAGATGTCCCCGGGAACTAAAACAATGTCATCAGGCCCAACGGTTTTTTGCCAGTTTTCTTCTAAAAGCTGCAAATAATTTGCCCAGCGAGGACCGAAAATATCCATCGGTTTGTTCGACGAAATGCCTAAATGTAAATCAGAAATGGAGTAAATAGCCATCGTAAAACTCCTTACTAAAATTAAAAAAGCCCATACGAAACCGTAATGGGCTTTTTATCATTTTCATTATGCAGAATACACGCTTACCTGCTTTTTGTTCTTACCTTTTCTTTCGAATTTGACTTTACCGTCAATCAAAGCAAACAGCGTATCGTCTCCGCCTTTGCCCACGTTGATGCCAGGATGGATTTTAGTTCCTCTCTGACGCACCAGAATGTTGCCGGCCAAAACAGCCTGTCCGTCGCCTTTTTTGACGCCAAGACGATTTGCTTCGCTGTCACGACCGTTCTTGGTACTACCAACACCCTTTTTATGAGCAAACAGCTGAATATCAAATTTAATCATAGTAAAACCTCCTTTTTTATATGCGACCGATTCGCACACGAATGGTAAAACCGAAACTCAGATAAAAAATTCTTTGATTTTAACATAATCACCATACTGCTCTTCGATGTTCAAGAAGGAAAGCACCATACTTTCCAGCAAAACATCCGAAAGAAGCCTTTGTTCCGGTGATAAGTCCTCCGGTAGCCGGCAGGATAAAAATCCATCGGAAACCTGGGGAATCGCTTCGATTTTAATGATGTCCGTCAAACCGTTTACCGCAGTAAACGCGGCTGTTGTGACAGAAGCACAGACAATGTCTGCTCCGCTTTCTGCAAAGCCAGCGTGACCGCTGACGGTAAAGCGGACAATGTTTTGGTTTTTGTTTCGAAATAACTCAATCTGAATCATCTTACGCGTTGATCTTTTCGATCACTACTTTTGTGTAAGGCTGTCTGTGACCCTGCTTTTTAGCATAGCCCTTTTTGGGTTTGTACTTGAAAACAATCACTTTCTTAGCTTTGCCTTCTTTTAACACCTTAGCGCTTACACTAGCACCTTCGACAAACGGAGCACCAACCTTTAAGTCACTGCCTTCGCCAACTGCTACTACTTCGTTAAAAGTAACGGTTTCATCAGCTGCTACGCCCAGCTTTTCAACAAAGATTGTGTCGCCTTCATTGACTTTGTACTGTTTGCCGCCTGTTTTGATAATTGCGTACATACTTGCACCTCCTCCATCCTTGCTCACTGCCTTTAAGGTAGGTATAAAACATACCGTTTGAGACCTCATACACGTGGCTATCAAACATTATACTACTTTTTATAGCGTATGTCAATCATTTTTTTACAGTTTTTCTCATATTTTTTTACGATATTTTCTTTTTCATTGCATGAAAAAAGGGACTGTCTAAGTCCCCTCTTTCATCGATCATTAAAATTTCCTAAAAATGCTGTCAGACGCGGATTATCCGTGCACTGGAATGCTTCCTCCGGCGTTCCGTCAAAAGCCACAACACCGCCGTCCATAAAGAGGATTTTGTCAGATACTTCTTTTGCAAAATCCATTTCATGAGTCACGATAATCATAGTGGTATCGTGTTTGGCAAGTTGTTTGATAACCTTCAAAACCTCACCTGTTAATTCCGGGTCTAGCGCACTGGTGGGCTCGTCAAAGTAAAGGATATCGGGATTTAAAGCCAGTGCTCTGGCAATGGCAACACGCTGCTGCTGACCGCCGGAAAGCTCACAGGGATAGCTGTTGACTTTCTCAGAAAGACCAACCTTTTCAATCAGCTCCAGGGCTTTTTTCTCAATATTTTCATAAGTGTCAAACTTAAGAAGCGAAGGTGCTAAGGTAATATTCTTTAAAACGGTATATTGAGGAAAC
>JAFQWH010000095.1 GCA_017407515.1 Clostridia bacterium
ACTATACATAATATGGAGGTTCTTTTTCGGTTGTAACCACCCGACAAAAGAACGGCTGGATTAAGTGCATTCTATCATGATAGAATGCCTTACTCCATGCCCGCACCCCCTAAAACGACACAGGGGCTCTGCCCCTGGACCCCTTTACATAGACGAAGTATCTGTATAACCCATTTATGGGTAGCAAGTAGTAGTTGCATGGCTGGCAGGCCAATTTAAAACGCACTTGTGCGTAGCCAGTAGTATTAGGGCTATGCCCGAAAATGAAATACCCCCCGTTATACGGGGGGATATTTATTACTCAGCTTTTTTAGGATTATTTGTTCTTTCAAGAAGATAATCAACGGAAACATTGAAATAGTCTGCTATTTTTATGAGTTCATTAATACCGGGCTCACGTTCTCCGGTTTCGTATCTGCTAATTGTGTTTTGATTTGTGTTTAGTTCCATTGCAAGTTTAAGCTGCGAGATTCCCTTGGCTTTTCTAATTTCTCTCAATCTCATATAAATCTCCCCCTTGACAACATTATCCCATAATGGTATAATCATAATATCCCAATATGGTATATTATGTGCGTGATGGGTTATAAGTGCCATTATCTAAAAAAAGAACTTATATTGTATTAGAGTATATGCAGTATAAAATAAAGAAGGGAGATTCAATATGAAAAAGAAATTTTATAAAAAATGGTGGTTTTGGGTTATCATTGTGGTTGTCATTGTTGCGGCTGTTTCTAGTGGTTTATCAGAAGGTGGAAATAAATCCTCATACAAACCCAACTCTCTTGAGGAAGAGTGGATCCTAACGCCGCATGGCAAAGATGCCGGCAGCAGTTATCCGGACGTTATGAATCTAAACAGTGATGGTACCGGCGTGGCTGATGGCAAAAGTTTAACATGGAAAGCAGAAGACGGAGTACTTCACTTATATATAGGTTCTGCTGACCTTGATTATAGCTATCGATTTGACAATGATAAACTGTATTTAAATCAATATGAATACACAAGACCAGATTATGCAATTACGCCGCCATCAAATCTAATCAATTCAGTGTGGATTCCCGATGCAAAACAAACTCTTTTGAATGGGAATTGGGTAGATAACCCAACTATTACAATATCCGATATTGCTGACGACGGTTCATATATCAGTATCGTTGACCAAAAAGGTAATACTTATACAGGAACCGGCAATGATTCGAATGGTGAGAATATAATGTATAATGGTAGTGCAGAATTTTACTTTGAAAATGATATTCCTTTTAATCGAATTTCTATTCTGGGCATGAACGAAAGAGGCAATCAGCCTATGAGAATTCATACTAGATATATATGGAACGGTATCGGCGATGGTGTTGATTACTATCCTGCAGAATAATGTGCAAATTTTAGATATAAAATGGTGACTTATAGAAAAAAGTTATGACAGAGCGTCATAACTTTTTTGTTGTTTGCATTATTAAAGAAATGAAATAATTGTTTGAACTTCTTGTATTTTATAAGATATTATGGTAAAATCAATATTATTTAAAATTGAGTGATGAACATGGAAAAACTTAAAATTACAGATGTCCGTGCTGTTCCGGGGGACAGTGCCTTTTTAATTGATGATGGTAAAACTGCTGTTTTATACGATACGGGGTTTGCCTTTACCGGTTTTCAGGTTGCGGAAAACATTCAAAAAGAGCTGGGCGAAAGACCCCTCGATTATATTTTTCTGACCCATTCTCACTATGACCACGCGTTGGGTTCTGCGTATATAGTAAAGCGATACCCGAATGTTAAGGTTGTAGCAGGAGCGTATGCGGAAAAGATTTTTGCCAAGCCCTCAGCCAGAGCCACTATGCGTGAGCTTGACAAAACCTTTGCAAAAACCTGTGGCGTTTTTGACTATGAAGATTTAATTGACGAATTGAGGGTTGACATATCCGTTAACGATGGAGACGAAATAGAAGCAGGCGATATGCGATTTACGGTTATCAATCTTCCGGGGCATACGCGTTGCTCGGTGGGGTATTATCTGCCGGAAAGTAAACTCCTTTTGGGTTCGGAAACCCTGGGTGTATATTTTAGTGACGGTACTATTTTACCGTCTTATCTGATTGGTTACAAGACAACGCTGGAGTCTATTAAAAAAGTGGAAGCACTAGACATAGAGCATATTCTTTTGCCGCATTTTGGCTTACTCAATCAAGAACAGACGGCATATTTTTTAAAAGAAGCAAAGCAGGTAGCTGTCCGCGTGGCAGAAGAAATTAAGCAAGTGCTAGCAAGCGGCGGCACCAAGGAAGAAGCGGCAAAATATTTTGAAGACAAATATTATCTTGACCATGTAAAACCCACCTACCCTGAGGCGGCGTTTCGTCTTAACACCGGCATTATGGTTAATTTGGTTGCCAATGAGTTATTATAAGCAAAAAAGACACCCATATGGGTGTCTTTTTATCTTTTTTTAAATTCTTCTCCGTTAATCAAAAAATCTATGGAAACATTAAAGTATTTTGAAAGCTTGTTTAGCATATCAAGGCTAGGTTCTCGTTTGCCGTTTTCGTAGTGGGAGAGAGCCTCCCGGGAAATATTTAAGTCCATAGCAACCTTAAGCTGATTTAAATTCCGTTCTTTTCTGATATTTTTTAGGCCTTTCATTAAATCACCCCTTGACTTTATTGTAACAATTTGTTACAAAAATAACGTTACATTTTGTAACATTATTATAGGGATGGATAAAAATGTTGATGGCTATTATATTTGTCGTTCTGTTATTTGTGTTAGGCGTATCCTTGTTTAACTGGTTATTTAAATAGAATGAGGTGAAAGATTTGATAATTATTATTGTTATTTTATTACTGGCGATACTTTGCCAGATAAAAAAGAAATAATATAAGGAGATGTTATTATGAAACAAAGTAAAATCAGAAAAGTGATTGCAACCTTCCTTGCAGTTCTTATGTTGGGAACGGTTCTTGCAGGGTGTGGGTCAAGTAAAAAAACGCCAACCGATTTGGTTGGCGTTTTTTTATGTATTTAATCTTATTTTTTAAGTTCTGTCAACATCTTCTGGCTTTCGGAAATGATGTATTCCGCAACACCGGCTTTAAAGCGGGAGCTTCTGGATTCGTAGCCGCCTTCGTCGTAGGCTTCCTGCATGGGGAAGTAACCCTCGCAGCCGTTGGCTAAGCAAACCGGCATAATCATGTCATAACCTTCGGTTTCCTTAATGCCTCTGCCGATGCCGGTAAATGGTTCACCGGGAATGCCTACCATAGCGATGGGGCCCAGCGTAATACCTGTTAAGTTCATGTCAAAAGCGTCGGGACCGTTTTCTAAAGCAACCATTCTGGCAGCTTCAGCCACGACGGTGGTAAGCATCATACCGCGGTAGGGAAGCTCGTGATCTCTGCCTGCTTTATAGAGGTCGTTAATCCGCTTTGCTTCAGGAAGCTGTTCTGCCGTTGCACGGTTAGAGGGTACGTTGATTTCTCTTTCAACAAACTGAATATCGTCAACATCAACATACTGTACCTTGTCATATACCTGCAGAACACCGCCGGTTACAACGTGACCAATGTGACGGGCGTGAGCGTAGCCACGGGCAACGTCATCAAAGTCCATGAACATATCGTTCATTTCACCACCGATGGGGTGAACGTTAACGTGGTTTACATCACCCTGAGCACCGTTAAAGAAGATACATTTGGAGCCGTCAATGGTCTTTTCAACGGTTTTACGCAGGAAATTCGGCCAGTCGCCGGAAATTTTGTTGCCACCAACGGTATCGGGGTGGTTACCGAAGTTAACCAGCACCAAATCACCGGCACCTTCGCGGTTAAAGCGAACAACGTTAACTCTTTCGTCAACATCGCCAATGGGAGCTACAATATCGGGGTTGTTAACGCCCGGGTTTGTCTGAATACTGCCGTCTTTCATTCTGAAACGGCGAACGAAAGCAACACGGGGTGCCTGACCGACGCCCCAGCCCATTTTAGCCGGTTTTAAGTCGTCAACGGCAAACTGGGCAGCGTCTGCTGCACGCTTAATCACAAATTCTATGTATTCAAGCTCTAAGGGGTCGGTAGTTCCCGGTGTCATTTTAGGAGCTGTATGTGAGTGGGTTGCGGACATCATAATGGATTCTACCGGCAGACCGCATCGCTCAGCTGCGGCACTGCGGATTCTGTCCATAATCGGCTTTTTAACGCCGCAGTGGTCAATGGTCATCAACACAACTTTTTTCTCGCCTGTGCTAAGAGCTAAGGCGTTAATTTCCAAATCATCTAAAATTCCTTCGGCACGTCTTACCTGATAGTATCCGGCGATTTCAATACCCATCATGGGGTTAATGTTCACCCGACCGAAGCCTGCTTGTAAGTTGTTCATACCAATTCTCCTTTTTTATTTTGCGTATAAAATTCTTATTACATATGTTCATTATATCACCCCGAAATGAGGTTTTCAATGCCTTTGCAAAATTTACTTCATTTTATTGGTTTTTTGACGAATTCTTCTGCATCTTGGTTGAGTGACATGTTTTATTTTAAAGTAGCTTCCTGCTTCTGGGGAAAGTTTACGAAATATGCACCGGAGGTTTTGGAAGACAGCGTGATTTGTTGTATAATTATGCCTTAAAAGAAGAATTTTAAGGCATAATTTTTTTTGTTTAAAAGGATAATAAAAAGATAATTTGAAAATATTTCGTCTAAAGCTTGTTTCTTCCGAAAAAATTCTGTTGTTTTTTGGTAGAACTTTACTTTTTTTTCGGCACTTGGTATAATTATACAAAGAAATGGGGGTGTCCGTATGGATTCCATAGACTATCAAATTTTGGCTTGTTTAAAGGAAAACGCAAGAGAAAATGCGACCAATATCGGAGCGAAAATTAACCTGTCTACCTCGGCGGTTATCGAACGGATAAAAAAACTGGAAAGCTCGGGCTTAATTGAACAGTATACCACCTTAATCAACCAGACTATGCTGGGTCGGGAGCTGATGGCGTTTATGTATGTCAGCTTGGAACACCCGAAGTTTTACGAAAGCTTTGTCCAGAAAATTCATACAAACGACGCCATTGCCGAGTGTTATTATATCGCCGGCGATTATGATTTTATTTTAAAAGTCATTACCAAAACGGGAAAATCGTTGGAAGAAATTTTAACCTTTATTAAATCTATTGGCGGTGTCTCGGGAACGAGGACCTCTGTTGTTTTGTCTACCAATAAGCACGAGGTTTGCCTGCTTCCGGATAAAGAAGAAAATTAAGCAGGGAATACGATACCACTAAAAAGGAGAGACACCACTTGGAAGCAATCAATCAAATTATTAAAACCGTAGATGGGATTGTTTGGGGCCCGATTATGCTTTGCTTAATCATAGGCACCGGCATCTTTTTATCCGCCAGAACCGGATTTTTGCAGTTCAGAAAATTCGGTTATATGTTAAAAAATACAATTTTTGGGGTTTTCTCAAAAAATCAGCATGAAAAGGACAGCTCCGGCGTCAGCCCGTTCCAGGCGGTGGCAACAGCTATGGCCGGAACCATCGGCACCGGCAGCATTGCAGGTCTTGCAACAGCCATTGTTTCAGGCGGCCCGGGTGCTCTATTCTGGATGTGGGTCAGTGCTCTTTTGGGTATGGTGACGAAATACTCAGAGATTGTCCTATCTCTAAAGTTCCGAGAAAAGAACGACAGGGGAGAATGGGTCGGCGGCCCGATGTATTATATCAAAAACGGTTTGGGCATCAAATGGCTTGCCGCCCTGTTTGCGGTTTTTGCCATGATTGCCTGCCTGGGAACGGGAAACGCAACCCAGTCAAACTCCATTGCCGTAGCGTTAGACAATACCTTGCACATTGCCCCGTGGATTACCGGTGTTGTGCTCACGGTCATTGCGGCGGCAGTTATTTTGGGCGGTATGCGTCGTATTTCATCGATTAACGAAAAACTGGTTCCCTTTATGGCGGTTTTCTTTGTTCTTTGCTCCGTGATTGCGTTAATTGTAAATATCCGTGCGGTGCCAGCAGCGTTTGCACTTATTTTTAAAGAAGCTTTTAACTTTAAAGCGGCAGCCGGCGGTGCGGCGGGCTACGGTATTATGGTGGCGATGCAGTTCGGTTTTTCCCGTGGTGTTTTCTCTAACGAAGCCGGCCTTGGAAGTGCCCCGATTGCCCACGCAGCCTCCAGCTCAAAAGACCCGGTAAAGCAGGGGCTTTGGGGTATGTTTGAGGTTTTCTTTACTACGATTATTATCTGCACCCTGTCTGGTCTTGTTATCTTAACCACCGGTCTTTGGAGTGGAACCAGTTTAGACGGTGCAGCACTTTCCATTGCTTCGTTTGATAAAATCCTCCCCGGTGTGGGAAATATCGGTATCACGCTGGCAACGGTTCTCTTTGCCCTGTCTACCATTTTGGGTTGGGCATATTACGGCGAGGTTTCCATCGGTTATTTAACCAACAAATCTAAAACTGCCGTTTTAGTTTACAGAATTGTGTATGTAGCGGTTGTGTTTATCGGAACCGTCAGCAACTTAAAAACGATCTGGACTTTCTCCTCAGCAATGAACGGGCTGATGGCAATTCCTAACTTAATCGGCTTGATTGGTTTATCTAAGGTGGTTGCTTCTGCAACGAAGCAAAACTTGGGGGAGTAAAAATAGAATAATCAGTAAAACAATAAAAACCGCCGTTAGGCGGTTTTTATTGTATTTTCAAAATAATTATGCTATATGTTTCCTAAAAATGGTGATGGAAGCAATTGTTTTTTTTATGTAATAGTTGATTTTTTTGGCTGAATCTATTATAATGCTGTTAGTAGAATAGATATTAAAGGAGTTTGTTTTGATGGATTTCAACAGTCTTTTGCAGGGCGTGAATTGTTCTTGCGGTAAACCTCACCGCTGTGACATTGACGCAGTATATATTGAACCCGGAGCTATCGCTAGACTTTCAGAACTATGTACCCCTTATGATACAATTCTGTTTGTGGCAGATGAAAACACCTTTGCCGTTGCCGGAAGGCAGGCAGAAACGGTGCTGGACTCTAAAACGGTGAAAAGGGTTATTTTTAGCGGCGAAACCATTTTAATACCCGATGAGACGGCGATTGAAACGGTCAGAGCGTCCCTGGAGGGTGTAGATTTAATTTTAGGGATTGGCTCTGGTGTTATTCAGGATTTATGTAAGTATGTCTCTTATTTTTCGGATATTCCCTATATGATTGTGGCAACAGCACCTTCTATGGATGGTTATGCATCAAGCGGTGCGGCGATGATTTTAAAGGGCATGAAAGAAACCGTCTCAGTAGGGCTTCCTAAAGCCATTATTGCTGATACGGAGATTTTAAAGGCTGCACCTATTAGAATGATTCAGGCAGGATACGGCGACGTCATCGGCAAATTCTCTGCGTTATGTGACTGGGAGCTGAGTCGCATTGTGAATGGGGAATATTTCTGCCAATATATTTATGACATGACATATCAGATGATTGAAAAGGTTCTGTCTACAGCCGAGGGACTCATGAGGCGGGAAGAAGCGAGTATCCAGGCACTGACAGAGGCGTTGATTGTTGTAGGTATTTTAATCAGTTTTGTTTCGACATCCCGTCCGGCATCCGGTAGCGAGCATCATTTATCTCACTTTTTTGAGATTGTGGGTATTGTAAAAGATGAACCTTATTTCCCTCATGGTATTGATGTTGCTTATGGTACGGTTGTAACTACAGAAATTCGGGAAAAACTGCTTGCAACTACTTATGATAGAGCAAGTTTTCGTCAGTCCGGCGAGGCTTACCAAAGAACTATGAAGGAAATTTACGGGCCGGTAGCAGAAGGCTGCATGGCATTGCAGGATAAAGTTGGTTTTTATAAGGCTGACAGAGCAGGCGTTTATAAGGAAAAGGAAGCGGACATTAAAGCGGTCTTTGCAAAAATGCCCTCTGCGGAAGAAATTAAACAAATGCTTAGCCTTGCAGAACTTGACATGGCGGAATTTTATGAGCTTTACGGTGAAGAAAAAATTGAAATTGCCAAACTGTATGCTAAGGATTTAAAGGACCGGTACACGGTACTTTGGATGTATTATGACCTGTTTGGTGGCGAAAACGACAGATAGGAAACATCTATAGCAGACATACAGAAAGAAAATTAAGGTTGTGATAGAATGAAACATTTTCACAGCCTTTTTCTTTTGTTGAAATTTTTGTCGAAATTTGGTATAATAATGGCAGAAATTTTGTGGAGGCGAGACTTTCATGAAAACCGTTTTTGTTGTGAATCCAAAAGCCGGACAGGGAAAACACGGCGATGAAACCATTGAGAAAATTAAACGTGGGGCGGCTGATCTAAACGTTGATGTTCAGATTTATATAACAAAGGGGGTTGGCGATGGGGAGCGTTTTGTCAGAGAATACTGCCAAACCTTTGGTGCTGCAAGGTTTATTGCCTGCGGTGGTGACGGAACGCTGTCTGAAGTGTTAAACGGGGCGATAGACTGTGCCGGTGCGGAAATCGGCGTTATGCCCATGGGCACCGGGAACGATTTTTGCCGTAATTTTCAGGACGCCGGAGATTTTTCGGACGTATCTTCTCAGCTTCGGGGGGAGAGCATTCTCTGTGATGCCATTTGCTACGAAACAACGCTGGCGGGTGAAACAAAGTCCGGCTATTGCGTTAATATGTTTAACATCGGTTTTGACTGCAACGTTGCCGATATGACGGCAGAGATGAAGAAAAAACCTCTCGTTTCCGGTTCTTTTGCCTATATTCTTTCTATTTTTGCCAACCTGATTCGGAAAAAAGGAGCGAATTTAAGGATTGAGGTAGACGGGGAAGAAGTGCATAACGGACCGCTGCTTTTAACCTCGGTTGCCAACGGCAGTTATTGCGGCGGCGGCATTAAAAGCAATCCTTTAGCTTCCGTATCAGACGGTTTTTTGAACATTAACATTATAAAAAACATTTCGAGAATTTACTTTCTGCGGCTGCTGCCTCTCTACATGAAAGGAACATTTTTAAAGCTTCCTAATATTGAGCAGGTAATTCTGACAAAACAATGCAAAAAACTGACCATTACTCCTTTGGCGGGGACGTTTAGAATTTGCTGTGACGGTGAAATCGTCGATGCGGGCAAAACGGAGTTTGAAATTGTGCCCGGTGCTTTTCGGTTTGTTGTGCCGAAAGGATAAAAAGTCTTGACAATTCTATATGTTCTTGATAAAATAAGTTGTATTTTGAGGAAGGTATTGTGTGTTTTTGATGCTATTTGGGAGGTAACAGTATGAAATTGCATCTGCCGCGGTTACATAAAGAAGAGCGGAATAATATCTTGTTGTTTTTAGCCTGTATGCTTGTTCATGTAGTGACAGGCTTTGCAAAAAGTAATTACGGAGCAACCATTGCTTATATTGTCAAAGAGGGAATTTTCACCAAGCCGGAATCCGGCATGATTGCTTCTGCTTTTTATATTTTTTACGGCATCGGTCAGATTGTGGGCGGTAAACTGGTAGATAAATTTTCCCCTTATAAGTGTATTGCCGTGGGTGTTTTGGGTGCCATTATTTCCAATCTGATTTTGGCTTTTACCATGAACTACACGGTTGTACTCATTGTCTGGAGTATTAACGGCTTTATGCAGTTTGGTATCTGGCCCGGTATCTCTCGCATTGTTGCAACAGATGTGTTTCCTGTTTTCCGTCAGAAAGCCGGATTTCATCTGTCTTACGGCTTAACCCTGGGCAATATTTTCAGCTTTTTATGTGCGGCACTTCTGTTAGACCTTTTTGGCTGGTCTGTTATGTTCGGCGGCAGTGCGGTTATGCTCCTTGTGTCCCTGGTTATCTGGATTTTTGCTTCCAGACTGGCTCCGCCTAAGGAAGAACAGACGGAGCAAAAACCGGCTGTAGTTTCGGCGAATGAGAAAAAACAACCGAAAGAAAGCCTTTGGTCCGTCTTTAACAAAAGCGGTTTTACGATTACCCTTCCTATTGCGATCCTTGCCTGTATGCTCAGTAACGGTACCCAGGTATGGATTCCTACAATGATTATGGAAAGCTATACAGTTTCCCAATCCTGGGCGAATGTGCAATCCATTATTCTCTCTATTGTAGGCATTGTGGCGATCTGGTCTTTTATGCCTCTGTTTAAGAGAATGAAAAATGAAATGATGGCAAGAGTGCTGTTTTATGCTTTAGCACTGATTCCCCTTCTGTTTTTGCAGTTTATCGGCAAAATTCCTATGGTTTTGGCGGTGGTTATGCTGGCAATGTTCCAGTCTGTCATTGGTTTTTCCGGTGCGTTTACCAACAGTATTTTTAGCCGTTTTGCACCCTACGGTTATAGCGGCACGGCGGCGGGTATTTCAAACTCCATGTCAAGCTTTGGTATTGTTATAGCCAGCACACTGTACGGGGTTATTGCGGAAAGCTCTTGGGGCTGGTCCGGGGTAGCGGCTGTTTGGTTAATTTTAACAGCGTTAATCGTAATTGGGTACTATATTACCTCTGTCTTCTGGGTGAAATACTTTAAAGTCGGCAAAAAATATGAAGCTTAATGAAAAGGCTGTGGCTTTCGCCACAGCCTTTTGTTATATTCTACATAGAATTCATGGAACTTGACATACAATTTGTACAAAAATTATAAAATGATTGACAAGCCGCAGACAATTGAGTTATAATTAAAAGTGGAGTTATAACAAAGTTTTTAGGAGGCATTTTTCATGGAAATCAATGGTGTTTTAGGCCCTATTAAACGGGAAGATTTAGGTGTTATAACACCTCACGAACATATTTTCATTGACCTTAAGGCGTCCTTTGCAGACAGACCCTTAAAAGACATTGAAAACCCCAGAACCGAAAAGGTTAAAATGGAACATTTAGGTCAGCTCCAGAGTGACCCCTATGCACTCCTTGATAACCTTTCCATGGACGATTACGATACACAGCTTAAGGAGATTATCCGCTTTAAAAAAGCCGGAGGCGGCACTATTGTTGATGTTACCATGCCCGGTATTGACCGTAATCCCAAACGCTTAGCTCAGATTGCTAAGGATTCCGGCTTAAACGTTATTATGGGTACCGGTTATTATGTTCATGCGTATCACCCCGATAAGGTGAAAACCATGACAGAAGAAGAACTGGCTGAAGAAATGGTAAACGAAATCACCGTTGGTGTTGACGGCGTGAAAGCCGGTATTATCGGCGAGCTTGGCGTTAGCGAAGTGTTTACCGAAGAAGAAAAGAAAGTTATCCGTGCGGCAGCTATCGCTTATAAAAAGACCGGCACCAGCGTTATGGTTCACGTTAACCCCTGGACTACATACGGCCTTGACGCGGCAGACATTCTTTTAGAAAACGGCGTTCCGGCAGACAGAATCGCAATCTGTCATATTGACGTTATCAATAACGTTGAATATATTCTGCAGTTACTCGAAAAAGGTGTTTACATTGAGTTTGATAACTTCGGTAAACAGTACTATGTTGAAAAGGCTGCAAGATGCGTGGGTTATGACTGCTTCGTAACTGACGTTGAGCGTGTTAAACTTGTAAAAATGCTGGTTGAAAAGGGCTACACCAAGCAGCTGCTCTTTAGCTGTGACGTTTGCCTTAAAAACCTGCTCCGTACCTACGGTGGTTGGGGCTATGACCACGTTCTGACAAACATTGTTCCCATGATGGACGACTTCGGTATTGACGAAGCAACCATTAAGACCATTATTGAAGACAACCCTGCCGATTACCTGATGGGCAAGGAATAATGTAATACAGTTGTCAATTTTGCCTCTTTGAAAAAAATTATGAGAAAGAGGCAAAAAACCATTGACAACACTAAAACGTTTTAGTATAATGAAATTGTCATTATTAAAATGAAATTTTAATGTATAAAAATATTTAGGAGGTAATTTATTATGGCAAGATCTGGCGGACCGGGTTCATTTGTATTCGGTGACGAAGAAAGAAAAGAAGTTATGGACGTGCTGGAAGGACGTTATTTGTTCCGTTACGGTGCAGCTGATGCAGAAGGCTACACCCACAAGGTTGTTGACTTTGAAGACGAACTGAAAAAAGTTATGGGTGCTAAATACGCAGTTGCTACCACAAGCGGTACCTGCTCACTTTTAGCTTCCTTAGCAGCTCTGGGTATCGGTGCTGGTGACGAAGTTATTGTTCCGGGCTATACCTTTATCGCTTCTATCTCTACTATCATGCTGGCAGGTGCTATCCCTGTTTTAGCTGAAATCGATGAATCCTTAACAATTGATGTAACTAAGATTGAATCCTTAATTACACCGAAAACCAAGGCTATCCTGCCTGTACATATGCTGGGTAACCCCTGTAACTTAGATGCAATTATGGAGATTGCTAAAAAGCACAACCTGTACGTACTGGAAGACTGCTGTCAGGCAGTTGGTGCTAGCTACAAAGGCAAGCGTGTTGGTACCTATGGTAACATCGGAGCTTTCTCATTAAACGTATTCAAGACCATCTCCACCGGTGACGGCGGTGCGGTTATCACCAACGATGAAAACCTGTACGAAAGAGCTTTCGGTTACCATGACCAGGGTCACAAACCCAACCGTCTGGGCGTTGAAGTTGGTAACAGAAGCATCATCGGTATGAACATGAGAATGAACGAGCTGACCGGTGCGGTTGCTCTGGCTCAGACCCGTAAGCTGGACGAGATTCTGGAAACTCTGCGTTATAAGAAGAAAATGCTGAAAGATCTGCTCTCCGATCTGCCGCACATCTCTTTCAGAAAGATTAACGACGAAGGCGAATGTGCAACTCTGTTAACTATCCTGTTCGATACCAAAGAACTGGCTGAAGCATTCTGCGAAAAGACCGGCGGTCGTCCCATCGCTTACTCCGGCTGGCATGTATACAACAACATGGAACAGGTTCTGGAAAAGAAAATGCCTGCTCCCACTAACAACGTAAACGACAGAGTTTATACAAAGGGTATGCTGCCCCAGACCGACGATATCTTAGGCAGAGCTGTTAACATCAGCGTTGGCGTTGTTGACAAGGGCCTGGGTTCCGGTTACGGTATTAACATTCTGTCTACTGAAGACGAAATCAAGCAGGTTGCTGCTAACATCAGAGAACTCATTCTGAGCCTGTAATTAAAACTTACGTAGGGTCGGTGCAAAGCATCGACCCATGCGTGATTATATCCGTGAGGAAATTTAAGAAATTTATAACTTTTGGAGGTAACAAAAATGAGCAAATTTAAGTATTCCGTTGGTCCCTGGAACGTACATGAAGGTGCAGACGCTTACGGTCCCGCTGTACGTGATTCTATCCCCTTTGAAGAAAAACTGAAGAAGTTTAAAGAAATCGGTTTTGATGCAATCCAGTTCCATGATGACGATGCTGTTCCCAACATCAACGATTACACCGAAGCTGAAATCATTGAAAAAGCTAAGGAAGTTAAGGCTCTCTTAGACAAATATGATCTGGCTGCTGAATTCGTTGCTCCCCGTCTGTGGTTTGATCCCCACACAACTGACGGTGGCTTCTGCTCCAACAGTGCTGAAGACAGAGAATACGCTATGTGGAGAGCATATCGCTCCATCGACATCGCTAACGTTTTAGGTTGCGACAAAATCGTTCTGTGGCTGGCTCGTGAAGGTACTCTGTGCTACGAAAGCAAGAGCCCCGTTGAAACCACCAACAGACTGATTGATGCTATCAACAAGATGCTCGACTATGATAAGAACATCAAAATCATGATCGAAACTAAGCCCAACGAACCTATCGACAGAAGTGCTTGCCCGACAATGGGTCACTGTATGGCAGTTTCCGCTGCTTCTAAGGATCCTAGCCGTGTAGGTGGTCTCTTAGAATCTGCACACGCTATGCTGGCAGGTCTTGACCCCGCTAACGAAATCGGTTTTGCTATGGCTATGGGCAAACTGTGGGGCGTTCACTTAAACGACCAGAACGGTATCAAATATGACCAGGATAAGAGCTTCGGTGTTGAAAACCTGCGTGCAGCTTTCAACCAGATTAAGGTACTCTTAGAAAACGGCTACGGCAACAACGGCGAATACATCGGCTTAGACGTTAAGGTTATGAGAACTCAGAAGCAGGAAGGCAGTTATCAGCACCTGATTAACAGCTTGAAGATTGCTAAGGCTTTAGAAGAAAAAGCTGCTAAGTTTGATTACGAATACCAGGCTAAATGTGTTGCAGAACGTGACTACGAAAAACTGGAAATGTACGTAATGGAACTCTTAATGGGTATCTAATTTAGCACAGTTTTGATGCTAAAACGTTTCCAATAGAAAGGTGATTACGTTATGAATATTTTAGCAGTTGGTGCACATCCGGACGATATTGAAATCAATTGTGCCGGAACTCTGGCAAAATATGCAGCACAAGGCCACAAGGTGTTTATTTGTACTGCAACCAGCGGTAACATTGGTTCTGCAACCCTTCCGAAGGATGAAATCGGTGCACTTCGCAAACAAGAAGCAGCTAAAAGTGCTGCTATCATTGGTGCAGAATATATCTGCCTTGATTATGATGATGAACTGTTTTACGAAGACGTTAATGTTCGTATTGACTTTATCAACATGGTTCGTCATTGCAAGCCGGACGTAATTCTGACTCACAATCCGCATGACTATAATCCGGATCATATGCTGACCAGCAAAATCATCAATGATATTGAGGTTATGATTCCCATCGCTAAGATTCCCACTGCGGAAGCTCCTTGCGAAACTCTCCCGGTAATTTATTACTTCGAGCCCGCTAAGGGTATGGGTTTCATTCCTACGGATTATGTTGACATTACAGATTTCTTTGAAACAAAGAAAAAAATGTTCTTATGTCATGAAAGTCAGCAACAGTGGATGGCTGATAACTATGCAGGCTATTCTGCTGAAGATACTTTTACGGCTGATATGACCATTCAGGCTCAATATCGTGGTATGCAGTGTGGCGTAAAATATGCTGAAGCGTTCATTCGTTGTAATGATGCTTACAGAATGACACCTTCAAGATTACTGCCGTAATTAAATCAAAATTAAAGGACTTGCCTTTCGGCAAGTCCTTTTTTGTTGCAGCAATGGTGTAGGAGTGGGTTTTCGTGCCCGCCCATGTGTTTCGGGAGGGCACGGAGACCCTCCCCTACAAAATGGGGAAGTTATTGCGATGATTTCTAAAAAAATAAAGCTGCAGATGAATTTGCAGCTTTACAAAATTATTTATGCAAAAGATTCCTAACTGAGTCACGAATCACAAGCTCCATAGGCAGCAGAACGCTGTCTGTTTTTTTGCCCTTGATTTTCTGGAGCAGGGTATCCATAGCCAAAACGCCCATTTCCACCTTGTCAATACCTACGGTGGTCAGTTTAGGCTCAATATACCGGGAAAGCAAAATATCGTCAATACCCATAAAGGAAACATCATGGGGGATAGAAAGCCCTAAATCCTTGGCACAACGCATAGCACCGATGGCGAAGCTATCAACGGTACAGAGCACGGCGGTGGGGCGTTTTTTGGAAGATAACAGCTTTTTGGCTGCCTCGTAAGCCGTGTCTTCGCCGGAGGCAGAAATACCGTAATAGTCTGGATTCGGGGTTAAACCGTATTCCTTCATTGCCTCCGTAAAACCGGCTAAAGTCTGGGTATGGAACTCCGGAACGGTTTCTGAGGCAATCATGGCAATATCTCGATGGCCATTATCCAGCAAAAACTTTGTTGCTGCGTGGGTTGCCATGCGGTAGTCTGCGTTAATGGAGGTAATGCCGGAGATAGCGGCATGAGAATCCACCACAACAAAGGGAACGCCGCTTGCAATGGCTTTATCCGTCAGCTTCCGGCTAATATCCTGCATGAAGATAATGCCGTCCGTGTCGCCGGAGTAAACCATGTCCGGCAGCTCATCTTTGGAACCGGTAGGCTTAGAAATGGTGATGTTATAATTATATTTTTGACTTCGGTTTAAAATACCCCGGGTAATTTCAAAGTAAAACAAATCCTCAAAGGGGGAGGAAAAAGAGTTAATAATCAGGCAGATATTAAAGCTTTTGTTGAGAACCAGTTTTTTTGAGTTTAAGTTAGGCTTAAACCCCGTTTCATCAATGATTTTCTGCACCTTTTTACGGGTTTCCTCGCTGACACCGGGCTTATCGTTTAAAACAAAAGAAACGGCGGTAACAGAAACCCCTGCCATTTTTGCAATCTCTTTTACAGTGACCTTTTTCACACAATCACTCCAATAAAATTATCTCGCTGTAAACTGCTATTTTATACCATTTTATTGTATCATATCTTCCCTGAAATTGCAAGAAATATTCCCGCCTTGAACCGGGTGGAGAAAAGGGCGTATTTCTTTTTTACTTAAACGTTTTAGATTCCAAAAAAAGATTGACAAACCGGACGAGGTAATATACAATATAAATGAAAGCCAAACGAAACAAAAAAGAAAATTTTATGAGGTGATGAAAGTGAATAAAGATTACCAGATTAAGGAGCCGTTTTTTGAATACGGTCCTAAATGCTATATGTATGGCGACGTTTTGCTTGAAATGGCAAAAGGTCTTGATGAACTGGCTGAAAAGTACGATGTCGACATCGTGTTAGACATTCCCGATACTGAAATTTACAACATTGCAAAAAACACCAAGAGAATCCATGTTTACACTCAGCATATGGACAGCCTGCCCGTTGGCAGAGGCATGGGCAGAACCCTGCCTGAGGCTGTTAAAGCAGCCGGTGCTGTTGGCGTTATGCTGAACCACGCAGAACATAAGCTGACCTTAGACGAAATTGCAGAAGCAATCAAACGTGCTGACGAAGTGGGCCTGGCTACCATGGTTTGTGCTGACAGCATTGAAGAAGTTAAGGCTGTTGCTAAACTCGGTCCTAACATTTTAGTTGCTGAGCCGACTGAACTGATCGGTACCGGCAAGCCTGCTGATAAGGAATATGTTGATGAGGTTATCCGTGTAATCCGTGAAATCAACCCCGACATTAAACCTTTCCCCTCCGCTGGTATCAGCAAGGGTGAGGATTGTTATAACATTATTAAAGCCGGTTCTTCCGCTTCCGGTTGCTCCAGTGCTATTGCAAAGGCAGAAAATCCCCTGGCACTTGCCGAAGAAATGATTGCTGCTGTTAGAAAAGCATGGGACGAATTACACTAAGGAGGCGTTATTTGTGAAACAAGAAGCATTACAGGCAGCAAAAGACGCTTATCAGATTGAGGCGGATTGTATTCGCGAAATGGTTGAATTTTTTGATGACGCGGCGTTTTCCAAAGCTGTTGAGCTTTTAAAGAATGCACCCCGTATCGGTGCGGCAGGTTGCGGCCATTCCGGTATTATCTGCCAGCATTTTGCACACTTAATGTGCTGCATCGAACGCCCGGCTCGTTTTATTTCTCCCGCTGAGGCAATTCACGGTGCAACAGGCTTTTTGCAGAAGGATGATGTTATCGTTTTAGCTTCCCGCGGCGGTAAAACAGCAGAGCTTCTGCCCATTATCGACATCTGCAAAACCAAGGGCGTTAAAATTATCTCTGTAACTGAGAATATGGAATCTCCTCTGGCACAGGCTGCTGACGTTGTTTTAAAGCAGCACGTGAACCGCGAGACAGACAAATATAATTCTCAGGGTACCACTTCCACCACGGCTCTCTGCATGATTTTCCACGCTCTGCAGGCAGCCCTGATTGAAGAAACCGGTTACAAAAATGAGCAGTTTGCGTTGATTCATCCCGGCGGTGCTGTGGGTGAGCGACTGAATAAAAAATAATAAAAAATTATAAAAAGGAGAATGCACAATGGAATTTAAAGTGTATCAAAAAGAATTAGAACTCCAGTCCAGAGGCTGGATCCCCACTTTCCACGATGTTTCTAAGGAAATCATGGAGATCGTTGCTGAATCCGGAGTTAAGAACGGTACCGTTTGTATCGCTTCTCACCACACCACCTGCTCCGTTATGGTTCAGGAATGCTCTCACGACATTGATTCTTTCGACTTAGAGTATCTGCAGCATGACCTGTTGGACATCATGAGAAAGATGATCCCCGACTTTGCTGAAGAACATCAGTATCGTCATCCCGGCCCGATTCACAGCCAGTTCGGCAGATACGTAAACGAACCCGGTGACTACACCAGCATGAATACTGACGGTCATCTGCGTAGCGTATTCTTCGGCAGAAGCGAAACCATGACCATTAAAGACGGCGTTTTAGACGGTGGCGAATTCGCTCACATCTACTTCATCGACTGGGACCATGTTCGTGCTCGTCGCAGACAGTTAAACGTTACCGTTATGGGTACTTCCGAAGACGTAAACGACAGAAAGTGGAAGGGCGGCGAAGTTATCAACACTCTGCGTAAATACACAGATGAAGAAAAAGCTTACGACGTTCACTACGATCTGCAGCAGAAGAGATAAGTTTCTCTACATAATGCTTAAAGCATTAAACGGACTACCGTTTGGTAGTCCGTTTAATGCCAATATAAAGAGGTGAGCGGGAGCTATGAACCTTGAAGAACGTCGTGGAAAAATTCTGGAGCTTTTAAACCGTGAGGGCCGTGTAACGGTCAGTATGCTCAGTAAAAAATTTCAGATTTCCGGTGTAACCATTCGGATGGACCTGGAAGAACTGGAAAAAATGGGGCTTTGTTCCCGGGTGCATGGCGGTGCCATCAGCTCCTATAAACCCTATTACAATATGAACTTGAGCCAACGCTCAGCAGCTAATGAAGCTGAGAAAAAGGCTATTGCTGCTCACATTGCAACGCTGATTCACGACAGCGATACCATTATGTTAAATGCCGGCAGTACAACTTTGTTTGTCCTTCGTATGCTGTCCCGGCACAAAGACTTAAAGATTGTTACAAACTCGGTGGCCATTGCCTTAGAGGCTGCCGGGAATCCTGATTTTCACGTTGTCCTCTTAGGCGGCAACGTAAATACCAAATACCAGTTTACTTACGGAGACGATGCTCTCCGTCAACTTTCAGAATACCGTGTGGATAAACTGATTTTATCCGTTGACGGTGTTGATGCACATAGCGGGCTTTCTACTTACTATGAGCAGGAGGCGGAAATTTGCCGCAGTATGATTGAGCATTCTGCTCTGCAGATTGTAGTGGCAGATTCCAGCAAGTTTGACCGCGTGGCGTTTTCCCATATTGCACCCCTTTCTTCCGTCAGCGATATTGTGACCAATGCAAAACTCCCGAAAGAAACGGTCAGCAAATTTAAAAAGACAAAACCCAACTTAATTTTAGTCGATTAAAGCAACAATTAGCTTTTTAAATAGGGCAGACCCGGTCTGCCTGTAAAAAAAGGTGGTAACAGATATGAATTTATTAGGTGTTGACGTAGGTACAACCTCCATTAAAGCAGCGGTTTTTGATGAAGCAGGGAAAATGCTTTCCCAGACCACTGTGGATTATATCTTAAAGCAGGAGGGTAGTCAGGTTGAATTTGAGCCTGAAAATTACTGGAAGCTGTTTTTGCAGGCAGTCAGCGAGGTAACCGAAGGCATTGAGGTAGGTGCTATGAGTATTGATACCCAGTGCGAAACCTTAATTCTGACCGATGAAGCCGGCAATCCTGTTCGTGATGCTATTGTTTGGCTTGACAACCGTGCTGAAAAAGAAGCAGAAGAAATTGATAAAAAATTCGGTGTTAAAACCGTTTATGAAGTTACCGGTCAGCCGGAAATCACGGCTACCTGGCCTGCTTCTAAGCTCATCTGGGTCAGAGAAAATGAGCCGGAAAACTTTAAGAAAATCAAGAAAATTTTCCTCTTGGAAGACTATTTGTTATACCGCATGACAGGTAAATTTGTTACCGAGAAAACCCTGCAGTCCTCCAGCCTGTATTTTGATATTCGCACAGGCGATTGGTGGGGCGAGATGCTTGACTTTATCGGCGTAACACCTGATATGCTCCCTGAACTGTTAGACAGTGCTAAGTACATTGGCGACTATGAGGGCATAAAGGTTATGACCGGTGCTATGGACCAGGTTGCCGGTGCTATCGGTGCCGGTGTTGTCCGCCCCGGCATTATGAGTGAAATGACCGGCACAACCATGGTGCTGTTTGTTCCGGAAGAAAACATTCCTGCCTATAACCCGGACAGCAAGGTTCCCTGCCATTATAACTATGACGGGAAATATGCCGGTATTTTGTGGACAACCACAGCCGGTATGAGCCTTAAGTGGTTTAAAAACGCCCTTTGCGAAGCCTATGACTTTATAGAGCTTGACGAACTGGCGAAAGAAGTTCCCGCAGGCTCTGACGGGCTTGTGTTCCTGCCCCATCTTTGCGGTTCTACCATGCCGAAGTATAATCCCGAAGCCAAAGGTACGTTCCACGGCTTAACCCTGCAGCATACCCGTGGCCATTTTGTCCGCAGTATCTTAGAGGCTGTGGCTTGTATGCTCAAAAGTAACCTTGACTATCTGAATCTGCCCATTGAAGAAATCCGTATTATGGGCGGCGGCTCAAAAAGCCCCTTATGGAACCAGATTAAGGCAGACATGACCGGGATTCGCTTAATGTCCTTAGAGCAGTCTGAAACAGCTTGCCTGGGTTCCGCTATTTTAGCAGGCGTGGGTGCCGGTGTGTATCCCTCTGTTATCAGCGCAACTGAAAAAATTGTTAAAACCAAAAAATCCTTTGAGCCTCAGGGTACAGATTATTCTGCAACCTATGCAGCCTATACAAAGCTTGACGATTTGTTAAATTAAAAGTAAAAAAGAGTTGTCATATGAACTATACTGTTAAGGACATATGATCTTGGCTCCCTCATCAGAGGGAGCCAAGAAAAAAGCCTGATTTCCCATGTGTTGGAAAATCAGGCTTTTTATATACCTGTCCCTAAGAGTACGCCCCTTATGACAACTCTTTTTTATTTTTCTGCAAACATTTTCCGGAACGTTCCTGGTGTGTATCCCCGGTTTTCCTTAAAGACTCTGTTAAAGTACTGAATGGAGGCAAAGCCACATTCAAAAGCAATTTCACCGATGTTTTTTTGAGAATGAATCAGCATTTCTTCCGCTGAGAGAAGTCTGACGAAATTTATGTATTCAAACAAAGTAGAGTGGGTAGCTGCTTTAAAGAGCCTGCATAGGCGAAACCTGTCGCTGTTTATGAGTTCGCCTAAACTGTCAAGGGAGAGTTTGACGTGATAGTTCTCGTCAATGTATTGAATCACCGGTGCAAGTTCTAAAAGCTTGTTAGCATCCCATAAGGTGCTGGCATCAGAGAGCAAAAGATTCCGTCGCATAAATGCAACAAGGGCATAAATGTGTGCACGGAGATAGTCCTTATAACAGAAGCTTCGTTGTTCAAATTCTTTTTTTATGCTGCTAAAAATGGTAGCAAGCTCGCATTTCCCATGGAAAATTACATATTTTTCTGCAGTATAATTTTTGAAAAATTTATCAAGGAAGTGGCTGTATCCGGTTTGGGGTTCGGTGTACTTACTGATGTTTATCTGAATATAGGTGATAGTTGCACGACTTTTGATAACAAGCTGATGTATGACACTGCTGTTTACCAGCAAAATATCACCAACGCTCAGCGTATATTCGTGGTCTTCAATGTAACAGGCTACTTCTCCCTCGTAGACTTTTATCAGTTCGACAGCTTTGTGGAAATGCATACCACGTAGTTGAAAACTAGGGGACACAGTAAATGTCTGGAGGTTCAAGGCTATTTGAGGAAGTCGAAAACGGATGTTTTCCTGTTGCATAAAACCCCTCCTTTTGCAATATTGTTTAAAAATATAGCAATATATGTGTAGAATAAAGCAATATTGTTTTATATAATTATAATATCTTAGAAGTAATTTGTCAATAGTCGGGATAGAAAGCAGGGGAAATATGTGTCAACTTAAAATTGGCTGGGCAGAAGAAGAATTTGTACTCACAAAACCAGTATCTATTATCGGACAATTTGCAGAAAGAATTTCTGAATATATTGAAAAACCCATTACTGCAACGGCGTTTGCAGTAGAAGCAAATGGTGACCAAATGGTGCTTTGCAGCGTGGATTTGGTTGCGGTATCGTCATATCTGTTGAGTACAGTTCGTGAGCGTCTTAAAGATAACGATGCAGGCCTTGACCCCATGAAAATTGTTCTCGCAGCAACTCACATCCATACGGGCCCCGGATATAAGGGCTATGGTGCTATGGATTATGTCAGGGCTATGCTGGAGAAAGAACTCCCGTCGGATAAAAAATATGTTGAACGTGCTGATACAAAACGAGATGACCTGATGACAGCTGATGAACTGTTAGAGGAAATCTCTTCAAAAATTGTTAAGGCTATTTTAGACGCGTGGAATGATCGCAAAGCAGGTTCCTATGTGAATGCCTTTGGACGTGCTGTTGTTGGTCATTGTCGTCGTGCCACTTATTCTGACGGAACTGCACAGATGTGGGGCGATACTAATACCGCTGTTTTTGAAGCTTTAGAGGGTGGCAACGATTCAGGTATTGAGCTTCTCTATATTTTTGATAAAGATAAAAAGCTTACAGGCGTTGTGGCAAACCTTGCTTGTACAGCCCAGTGTGTACAACACAGAAGTTTTGTTTCACCGGATTTCTGGGGTGAGACAAAGATGCTTCTGAGGAAACATTTTGGTGAGGGTTTATTCCTTTTGCCCCTTTGCTCTGTTGCTGGGGACCAGTGCCCGGTTGACTTGATTCGTTGGGTAGAACCGGAAAGTGATGTTAATGACCCGAACATGATCCGAAAGAATCCTCCGATTCGTAAAGCAGACCCTTCTATGTTTGACCTTAGTGGCATGAGAAAAGCGGGCAAACGTGTAGCAAGGGAGATTATTGATGTTTTTGCTGAGGGACTGGATGAAATGCAGTCAGATGTCCCCTTTGTTCATCGGGTACACAGAATGCAACTACCACTTAGACGTGTGACCCTGACAGAGGAGAAAGAAGCCAAAAGAGCTATTCGTGAATACTTGGCGAACAAACCTGGTGATGTGGACTATACCGATGCTGCCAATCTTCAGGTACATCTGGGGGTTTTAACTCGTAAGAAGGTTCAGGATACCGTGGATATTACTGAAGCCGAAGTGCATATCATCCGTTTAGGCAATATCGCGATTGCTACAAACCCTTATGAAATGTTTTTGGATTACGGGAACCAGATAAAGGCTAGAAGTAGTGCTGAGCAAACCTTTCTGGTGCAGCTTGCCAACGGCTCAGAGGGCTATGTTCCTACAAAAAAAGCTGAAGCAGGCGGACATTACAGTGCTTTTATATCAAGCGGCAACATCGGTCATCAGGGCGGTGAACAACTTGTGAGAGAAACATTAACAGCTATTCGCAATATGTTTTAAATTATATTATAAGGAGAGAGTATTATGAGTCAAATTAAAATCGGTTGGGCAGAAGAGGAGTTTTATTTACCGAAACCGGTGTCTCTGCAGGGTCAGTTTGCAGAGCGTATTTCTGAATACATAGAAAAACCGGTAGGCGTAACTGCGATGGCAGTAGAAGCCGGTGGTGAACAGATGGTGCTGTGTAGTGTTGACCTCGTTTCGGTTTCTTTATATCTTACAAATACTGTCCGGGAACTCTTAGCAAATAATAAGGTAGGGCTTGATCCTATGAAGGTGGTTATTTCCGCAACCCATCCTCATACAGCACCCGGTTACACCGGCCGCGGCATTAACAGAACCTCGGGTGAAGGTGGCTCCAGAAGCTTCCGTGCTTTGATTGAGTCTGAACTGCCGGCAGATAAGAAGTATGTTGAAAGTGCTGATATCAGCGGTAATGATAACATTATGGATGATGACACCCTTTTAGAGGAAATTTCTTCTAAAATCGCAAAAGCAGCACTGGACGCATGGAATGGTCGTGCTGAAGGCTACTATGCAAACGCTTTTGGCCGTGCGGTTGTAGGTATGTGCCGTCGTGTTACCTATTCTGACGGTTCTGCACAGATGTGGGGTGACACCAACACAGCTGTATTTGAAGCTTTAGAGGGCGGTAACGACTCCGGTATTGAACTTTTGTATGTGTTTGATAAGAACAAGGAACTGACTGGCGTTGTGGCAAACCTTGCCTGCCCGGCTCAGTGCGTTCAGCACAGACTTTTTGTGTCTCCTGACTTCTGGGGCGAAGTTAAAAAACTGCTCCGTGAAAAGTTCGGCAAAAATATCTTCCTGCTCCCTCAATGTTCAGCAGCCGGGGACCAGTGCCCTGTTGATATGGTACGTTGGGTTGAGCCGGAATCAGACGTTAACGACCCGAACTTAAAGAGAAACAATCCTCCCGTTCGTAAAGCAGACCCCTCTATGTTCGACTTAGCCGGCATGAGAAAAACCGGTAAGAGAATTTCAAATGAAATTTTTGACGTATTTGAAGAAGGCGACTATGAACTGCAATCTGATGTACCGTTCTGCCATGAAGTAAAACTGATGCAGCTGCCTCTCCGCCGGGCAACCTTAGCTGAAGAAAAGGAAGCACGCAGAGCAATTCGTGAATATTTACAGAATAAACCCGGCGATGTTGACTTTAATGACGCAGCACATCTGCAGGTGCATTTAGGTATTCTCCGCCGTATGGAACTGCAGGAAAAGGTAGAGGTTGTGGATACAGAGGTACATATCATTCGTTTAGGTGATGTTGCTTTTGCAACCAATCCCTTTGAGTTGTTCCTTGACTATGGTAACCAGATTAAGGCAAGAAGCTTAGCTCAGCAGACTTTCTTGATTCAGCTTGCCTGCCACGCAGAAGGCTATCTGCCCACCAAAAAGGCAGAAGAGGGCGGCCATTACAGTGCATTTTTATCCAGCGGTACAGTTGGCCACCAGGGTGGCGAGCAGCTGGTAAGAGAAACCTTAAAGAATATTAACGGAATGTTTAAATAAGAAAGGATGAGAGACGTGGCAAAAGTTGCATTTGTCGGCTTCGGCGAAGTCAATACTCCCATTGATTTGATTGTAGGAAAATGTAAAGGAGCAGAACAGGCGTTAAAGGACGAAGGTCTTGACCTGGTTTCTGTATATCCCGTAACAGATGATTACGAAGAGAAAGATGTTAAGAAAGCCATCGCGGCACTCCGCAGCGAAGAATTTGACGCTATGGTTATCTGTATTGCCGGCTGGATTCCCACCCATGCCGTTGTAAAAGTAACCGAGCCTTTCCGTCACAAACCTATGGTTCTGTGGGGTCTTTGCGGTTGGACAGAGGGCGATCGTCTGGTGACTACCGCTGACCAGGCAGGTACTTCGGCTCTGCGGAAAACTTTCTTTGATTTAGGTTATAACTTTAAGTTTGTGTATGACATCATCGGCAAAAAGACAAATTCTAAAAAAGTGGCAGATTTTGTTGTGGCAGCAACGGCAGCAGAAAAACTCCGCAGTGCAAAAATCGGTCATATGGGCTACCGCGACATGAACTTATACGGTACTCTGTTTGACGGTCCCTCTTTAAAGAGAGTGGTTGGTACCGAGATTGAAACCTTTGAAATGCTGGAAATTTATCAGCGGTATCAGAAAGTGACAGACGCTGAAAAGCAGGCTGTTATTGATAATGCAATTTCTAAGTGGAAGTTCTTAAAAGAAGCAAAGCCCGAGGGTCTGAAGCTGGCTGCCGGTTACTATCTGGCACTTAAAAGTCTGATTGACGAACGGGGCTATGAGGCTGTTTCTTTAAAAGATGTTGACGGTATGAAAAAGCTGTTAGGCTTCCCGCCAGCTCCTATCTTTATGCTCTTAGCTGACTGCGAGGGTGTTTGCACTGTGCCGGAAAACGATGCTTTAGGTAGCGTTACCCAGCTCATGGTGAAATACTTAACCGGTCAGTGTGCGTTCTACTTAGAATTCTATGAATTTATGGAAGACCGCGTTTTAGCCGGCGTACCTGACTACGTTCCGGCAGAAGTTACCGATGGAGGCGTACAGGTTATGCCTGCAGCCTTTGGTGAACTGAATGAGGGTATCTTAAATGTTTCTAGGGTTAAGCCCGGCGAAGTGACTCTGTGTCGTTTAACAAGCTGTGGCGACCAGTATTATATGCATATGGTTAAAGGCGAGGGCATCACCCCAAGAAAATGGGAAGAAGCCGGCTGGACCCAGCCTGCACCCCAGCTCCCCGGTCTGGAAATTCTTTTAGACGATGTTGAAGAATTTGCTGAGAACGTTATGTGCCAGCACTACATCATTGCATATGGCGACCAGACCGATAAAATGGAAAATCTGTGCAACATTTTGGGTATTGAAATAATCTGAGAGTAAAGGAGATTACATGATGAATCAGTACAATCCTAATTTTTATAAAAATTTAGAAGATGATAGTGCTATGATCCAGGCGGCGGTTGATGCGGCTCGCGATTCCGGCGAAGCAGTAACCATTCCCCGGTTCAATGAAAGAACAGGTGAGTGCGTTTGGGACATTAGCCGTGCAATTGAGCTGTATACAGGTAGTGTTATCTATCTGGATAACTGCTATATCCGTCAGGCAGATGGTGCAATTCAGAACATCTTCAGAAACTCTAACAACGAAAAGCCGGAGGGATATACCCGTGAGGGTCGCCAACATGATATTACCATCATTGGTTTTGGCAATGCGACCTTAGATGGTGGCAACTATCCCGGAATGAATGAGGTTAACTACAGAGAGTATGGTTATGATAACAACTATGTTAACTGTATGTTCAACTTTATTAACTGTGAGAGAATCAAAATCCGTGACATCAACATCACCCGTCAGCGGTTCTGGTCAATGGTGTTCCACTATTCTTCTCATATTGAGATTTCCGGCATCCATTACTATGCACCGTATCATTGGAGAAACCAGGATGGTATTGACCTTCGTAGCGGCTGTTCTAATGTCTTAATTGAAAACATTTCCGGTGTTACCGGTGACGACATTGTGGCAATGACAAACCTGAGAAACATTTATGCTGAGCGTTTGGCAGACTGTCATTATGATGACTCTATTCACAATGTTATTGTCCGCAATATCCATGCGGTTACCCGCAACTCCTTTGTCCGTATTTTAAACCACGGCGGTAGAAAGATTTACAATGTTTTAATTGATGGCTTAATGTTTGACTGCGAAAGTGCACCCAGAGACCCCCGTCCCGGTCAGTTTGTAGAGGCTGACAGCTATGAACCTCTGCACCCTGAAATTCATAAGTTTACACAGGACTACGGCGTGCGTATCGGTACTTGTGCTTATAACGCAAATGGTCCGATGGCTAAGTATGGTGATACCTATAACATCACTGTTCGTAACGTAACTTGCCGCGGTCTGGTTGGCGTCTGTCTGTCTTGTACAGCTAAAGACGTTATTGTTGAAAACGTTCGTATGTATGGTGGCGGTATTACGGGTGTATATGTGGCTCAAGGCGAAATGAAGAATCTGCAGCTGCGTGACATTTGCTGCACCGGCAACCCCGATCCGAACAATGATTTTAACGATAACCGTTGTTGGGAATGTGAACTGGAGGGCAATAATGATAAAGACTTTGCAGCACTTAGCAGCCCTCAGCGTTGTGCGGTTTACTTCAAAGATTCTAACGCGGAGAATGTTATCATTCGTGATGTTCATATTGGTGACAACATGACCTCTGTCATAGGCGGTTACGGCCATGTAAGAGGTGCAATCAGCGGTGTTTACAAAGATGATGTAACCATTCCTACTTCTGCGGCAGTGGGCGATGTTATCGTAACAGAAAAATAATTAAATCCTGCTTAATAACCACGGCTAGGCGAAACAGCTTAGCCGTGATTTTTTTGTATAAGTGAAAAAACATGCGGTATAAGAAAATTTTTTGTGCAAAATTAAGGCTGATTTCATAGGGGATACGGGGCTTTTAAGTGTAATAGAACTGTTGGTTTTGTTAAAAATGCACAAAAAAAGTAATGGATAAGTTTGCGGAATAACAGAAAAGCAATTTAATATCACACCAATACCATATAGTGACCCCTCACAGGAAGTTTGTCAATATATAGAACAAATAGATAAAACTGCAAAAATAATTTGTGCAAATTGCAAAAGAACATTGACAATTTAACCAAAATAGAGTATAATTTTTATATATAGTATGTCTATTTGTTGAAGAGATAACAGAAATTTCCAATTGTGGGAAATATAGGAAATTTTTTGTGAAAAAGCAACAAAAAACAATGTAAAAATACAATGTTTTAGGAGGGCGAAAACATACCATGCAAGCAATACTGGATAAAAACAAGGGTTGGATTGACGAAACCTGGGCAAAAATCGAAACAAAGCTTCGCCGAAACAGCGAATTGTGCAGACACAAAATTCCGCTGCAAACCATTGACGGTGTTTACGATGACCATTCCGGCGGCAAATGTGCTGCCTGGACGAACGGCTTCTGGCCCGGCATTATGTGGCTTATGTACGCAGCGACAAAAGAGGAAACTTTTAAAGAAACTGCAGAGAATGCTGAAAATGCGTTAGACACAGCACTTGAAGATTTTAACTGCCTGTTCCACGATGTTGGTTTTATGTGGCATATCTCAGCCGGTGCAAACTTTAAGTTGACCGGCAATGAAAAATCTAAGAACAGAAATCTGCATGCGGCAGCAGTACTGGCAGCCAGATACAATGTAAACGGTGAATTTATTAAAGCCTGGAATGAGGAAGGCTTTGAAGGCTGGGTAATCATCGACTGTATGATGAACATTCCTCTTTTATATTGGGCAGCAGAGCAGACTAATAACATTGCATTTAAACAAATTGCAATGCACCATGCAGATACCTCTCTGCGTGACCATATCCGTCCTGATGGTTCTGTTTATCACATTATGGATTATGATATTGAAACCGGCGAGTGCAAGGGCCCTGCACCCAGCACCCAAGGGTATGACCCTGAAACTTCTTCCTGGTCCCGCGGTCAGGCCTGGGCGATTTACGGATACGCTCTGAGCTATATACATACAGGGGAGCAGCGGTACTTAGACGCTGCCAAGAAAGTGGCTCATTACTTTATGACAGCAGTTGTCCCTGATGACTACGTTCCCAGAGCAGACTTTAGAGCCCCTGAAGAACCGGTGTATTACGATACATCAGCCGGTGCGATTGCAGCTTGTGGCTTAATCGAGATTGCAAAAGCTGTTCCGGACTTTGAAAAGAAAATGTATATGCAGGCGGCAATCAACCTGATGAAAGCCTTGGTTGATAAGCATTGCGACTGGAGCGAAGAAGAGCAGGCAATTCTGCAGAACAGCTCCGCATGCTATGCAAAGGGCGTGCATGAAACCTGGATTTACGGTGAGTATTACTTCGTAGAAGCAATGTATAAATTAAAGGGTTTTGAACCCTTGTTCTGGTAAAAACTTCAAAGCTAGGATAAACTTAGCTGAGAAAAAGAAGCCGAAACGGCTTCACATAACATTCGTAGTAAGCTTCATATGAAGCACGGTACATTAGTACATAGAGAATGCTCTTACCGGCCCGCGGTAAGAGGGAAGAAAAAAATGTGGGCAGAAAGGTCACGATATTACAATGAAGAAATTTTTCAAAGACGTTGTGAAGAACAAGACCCGTCTGATCATGGCATTACCGGCATTGATTTATTATTTATGCTTCAGCTATATGCCCATGTTCGGTCTGGTTATTGCCTTCCAGAACTTCAACCTGCGTAAAGGTGTATTCAAAAGCGAATTTGTAGGATTAAAAAACTTCGAATTCCTGTTCACCACAGAGGACGCCTGGCTGATCACCCGTAACACAATCGGTTACAACCTTGTGTTTATTGTTTTGGGTATGTTCCTTGCCTGCTGCCTTGCTATTATCTTAGAT
>JAFQWH010000096.1 GCA_017407515.1 Clostridia bacterium
GGGGTGTTCTGGGTTCCGCTACGCAGGCCGTTTTCCTGACCACCGCCATGGAGAATGGGCTTTACATGAACGCCCCGGCGGATATAAAGGCCGCCGGCACCTTTAGGGCCGTTAATTTTATGGGAGCTGACAGAAAGCAGGTCAACCCCGGTTTCTCTGACGTTTAAGGGAATTTTACCCAGTGCCTGCACTGCGTCTGTATGAAACAGGGCGTCAGGGTTCTTCTGTTTTGTCAGCCGGCAAAGAGAAGCAATATCCTGCTGGGCACCGGTTTCATTATTAACGCTCATCACAGAAACAAAAGCCGTATCCTCGGTTAAAAGACTTTGAAAGTGTTCTGTATCTACCTGGCCGTTTTGGTTTACTTCAGCAAAACGGCAATCAGCACCTAAGGATTTTAAATATAAAACAGCTTCCATCACAGAGGGGTGCTCAATTTTGGTTGTAATAATTTGAGGGGAACGCCGAATCCGGCTCAAAAGAGTCCCCAAAATCGCCAGATTATTGGCTTCTGTGCCGCCGGAGGTAAAAACAAAGGTTCCGTCCTCGTTAGAAAGGGCAGAGAGAACCTGCTCCCGTGCTTCTTTCATAGTCCGTTCAGCTAAAATGCCGGCACGATGGAGAGAGGAGGGATTACCAAAGGTGTTTTGCTGCATATCAGCTATGCACGATATTACCTCGTCAAAGGGACGAGTGGTGGCACTATTATCTAAATAAATCATGTTAATCTCCTGATAAGGTGTTTTCCTCGGAATAAGGCAGAGTAATGGTAAAGCGGCTACCGACTTCTTCTTCACTTTTTACTTCAATATGGCCGTTGTGCAGCTTTACAGCATCTAACGCAATGGAAAGCCCCAAACCGGTACCGCCGGTTTCACGGGCTCTTGCTTTGTCTACCCGATAGAAACGGTCAAAAATCTTCTGTACCTCTTCTTTGGGGATTCCGATGCCGGTATCGGTAATGGCGATATAAATATTCCCCAAATCGCGGCTTAAGCTGATGGTAACGTTTCCACCGCTTTCAGTATATTTAATACTGTTATCTGCAATGTTATACACCGCTTCTGTGAGGGTATCCCGTTCTACGGGGAGGATAACCTCATCGTCCGGCTGATTAAAGGTCAGCACAATATTTTTGTTGGTAGCCAGGGGTAGAAGTTTGTCATAAACCTCCTGCACAATTTCGCGGACGTCGGTATGAACAAACTGCATACTTTGCTGGCTGGAATCCATCTGGGTCATATCCAGAAGTTTTTCGATGATACGGGTTAAACGGTCAACCTCTTTACTCATATCACTCAAAAACTCTTTGATAAATTCCGGATCCGGATTTTCCGTCTGCATTAAGGAGTCAGATAAAAGCTTGATAATGGAAAGAGGTGTTTTAAGCTCGTGAGAGGCGTTTGAAACGAAAGTACGTCTCTTATCTTCCAGCTCCGCCATGCGGTCAATCAAGTTATTAAACGCCTCTGCAAGCTGCCCGATTTCATCACGGGAGTTTATCTGCACGTGTTGCAGACTGTCCTTGGGCATATTGTTAATAAACTTGGTAAAACGCTCGATGGGCAGGGTTAAAACGCTTGCCATGGAGGCACTGAAAATACCAACAAAGATAATAATCAGCCCGCCTAAGATAAAGAGAGCGTTTCGGATATGTAAAATAACCTCTTCTGTTGAATCACCTGACTGGATGACGTATACAGCACCAATGGTATGGGAATTTCGGATAACGGGAACGGCTGCTTCGATGAACCAGTCTCCCTCTTTGTCCTTAAAAGCATTAGAGGAATTAGTGCCCTCCGGCAACATTGCTTTAGTAATAGAATCGTTTAAAAACATCTTGTCTTTAAAACTGGTTTCCTTATAGGTATCAAACAGAACAACGCTGTCCGTGTTGACAACGATAACCCGGGCATTTTTCTCTATGGGGAACTGCGGCAACTTATCGTTTATGTTCTTTTCAGTAAAGTCATCGGAAATGATGCTGGCAATTACATTGGCGTTGGTTAAAACCTCCATCTTTTTCTGGTCAAAGAGAGAGGAGTAGAGAGTTGTAATTAAAAAGGTACCCAATACTGCCAGGACAACCAAAATGATAATCAGGTAGGTCAGTGCAATTTTCCAGCGAATGCTAATTTTATCTAATTTAAGCTTCTTTAAAATAGTAACCCACTCCCCATTTTGTGTGAATGTAGCTCGGTTCGGCAGGGTTCGGCTCAATCTTTTCTCTCAAACGTCGAACGTGAACATCAACGGTTCTGACATCACCGGGATAGTCATAGCCCCAGACAATGTCTAACAGATTTTCACGGGAGTACACCTTGCCGGCGTTGCAAACGAATAAATCCATTAAATCAAATTCCTTAGCAGTCAGGTCAATGGTTTTATCGTCAATAGAAACCCGGCGGAGGTTGTAGTCAAGCTTAACGCTACCGATAGACACAACGCTTTCCTTTGTTTGTGTGCCGGCAGGGGTCATACGGCGAAGGACTGCCTTAACTCTTGCTTTTAATTCTAAAATATTAAAGGGTTTTGTCAGGTAGTCGTCAGCACCATACTCAAGGCCCAGAATTTTATCCATATCCTCGTTTTTAGCAGTCAACATTACAATGGGGACATTGGAAAACTCGCGGACCTTCTGGCACACAGAAAGACCATCAATTTTCGGGAGCATCAGGTCTAAAATAATTAGATCGATGCTCTTGTCATATGCCATTTTGATGGCTTCCTCTCCGTCGTAGGCGGCAAGAACCGTATAGCCCTCCTGCTCAAAGTTGTATTTAATTCCTTTTACCAAGAGTTTTTCATCGTCTACAATTAAAATTTTCATGGTTTAAAAGCCCCCTGTTATATGTAAGTCAAAATATTTAGAATTTAGCGGCTTATATGTAAGTCAAAATATTTAGAATTTAGCGGCTTCTTCCTTTAAGATTGCTGCCTTATCGGTCTTTTCCCAAGGCAGGTCTAAATCGGTACGGCCAAAGTGGCCGTAAGATGCGGTCTGCTTGTAAATAGGACGACGCAGGTCCAGAGTTTTAATAATTTCAGCAGGACGCAGGTCGAAATGCTTTGCAACTAAAGCTTCAATGTTCTGTTCGGAAATTTTAGCCGTGCCAAAGGTATCAACACGAACAGACACCGGCTCTGCTACGCCAATGGCGTAACCAAGCTGCAGCTCACAACGGTCCGCAAGACCCGCTGCAACAATGTTTTTAGCCACATATCGAGCAGCATATGCCGCACTGCGGTCTACCTTTGTGGGGTCTTTACCGGAGAAAGCACCGCCGCCGTGACGGGCAGCACCGCCATATGTATCAACAATCAGCTTACGGCCGGTATGACCGGAGTCACCCTGCGGACCGCCAACTACAAAACGGCCGGTGGGGTTAATATAATACTTGGTTTTGTCAGTTAAGAGAGAAGCAGGGATGACAGACTTGATAACCTTTTCCATAATATCCCGTCTCAGCTCTTCCTGGGTAACATCTTCGCTGTGCTGGGTGGAGATAACCACGGTGTCAACAGCGATAGGACGGTCGTTTTCATCGTAAACCACCGTAACCTGAGACTTACCATCGGGACGGATATAGTTAATCTCGCCGGTTTTTCTAACCTCGCTAAGCTTTAAGGTCAACTTATGAGCCAGACTGATAGAAAGCGGCATGAGTTCCTCTGTTTCGTTGCAGGCATAGCCAAACATAATACCTTGGTCGCCGGCACCTTCTCTGTCAACCCCCATGGCAATGTCCGGAGACTGCTTGTCAATGGCGGTGATAACACCGCAGGTGTCACAGTCAAAACCGTATTTTGCTCTGTCGTAGCCTACCTCTCGAATACATTCACGCACAACATTTGCAATGTCAATGTTTGCGGTAGTGGTAATTTCACCTACGACCACAACCAAACCTGTTGTTACGGTAACCTCACAGGCAACTCGGCCCATAGGGTCGTGTGCTAAAATCTCGTCTAAGATTGCGTCTGAAATAATGTCTGAAATTTTATCGGGATGCCCCTCCGTTACAGATTCAGACGTGAACAATTTTCTTGTTTCATTCATCATTTGTAATCCCTCGCAAAAATATATTTTAAGTGTTTTTTAAACTTCCATAATAACCGGCAGAACCATAGGTTTCCGCTTGGTTTTTGTATACATAAAGTCACTCATGGAGTTCTTTAAGTTGTTTTTAATTCCCGTCCAGTCAGTAACTTTTTTCTTGGCACATTTATCTAAGGTGTTCCGTGCAACCATTTTGGCTTCTTCCATTAAGTCTTCCGATTCTCTCACGTACACAAAGCCGCGGGAGAGAACATCAGGACCCGCCAGGACAGCACCGGTTTTCTTATCTAAGGTAACAACCACAATAATGATACCATCTTCGGCTAAATGCTTTCTGTCACGCAGAACAATGTTACCCACATCGCCGACACCGAGACCGTCAATCAGCACAACGCCGGAAGGCACGGTAGCATTTTGCCGGATACTGTTGGGGCCGACTTCAATAACCTTACCAATGTCAGCAATAACAATGTTTTTCCGGTTGATGCCTGCCCGCTCAGCCAAAGCGGCATGGAGCATTAAGTGCCGGTATTCGCCGTGCACCGGAATAAAATATTTCGGTTTTACCAAAGAAAGGAGCAATTTTAATTCTTCCTGGCAAGCGTGGCCAGAAACATGGGTATGCTCCAAGGATTTATAAATAACCTCAGCACCCTTTTTAAACAGCTCGTTAATTACGTTGGAAATGGCACGTTCGTTGCCGGGAATGGGGCTTGCTGAAACAATGACCATATCTCCGGGGACAATTTCAACCTTTTTGTGGTCGGAATATGCCATACGGGACAGGGCAGACATAGCCTCACCCTGACTACCGGTGGTAATAATACAAAGCTGATTGGCACGGTATTTGTTAATATCATCAATGCTGATGAGCACGCCCTCAGGCACAGTCATGTACCCCAAGGTCATGGCAACCTCCACAACGTTTTCCATGCTTCTGCCGGAAACAGCAACTTTTCTGCCGTAGCGATATGCCGCATTGATAATCTGCTGAACACGGTGAATATTGGAAGCAAAGGTTGCTACCAAAATTCGGCGGTTGCAGTTGCGGAACAAATCGTCAAAGGTTTCGCCCACGGTAGATTCAGACATGGTATAGCCGGGACGCTCTACGTTAGTACTGTCAGAAAGCAGGGCGAGTACCCCTTTTCTGCCAAGCTCACCGAAACGGGCAACGTCCATCATGCTGCCCTCAATGGGCGTTGAGTCAATCTTAAAGTCGCCGGAGTGAACGATAACGCCAACCGGTGTATGAAGTGCAATAGCTACCGCATCGGCAATAGAATGATTGGTGTGAATAAACTCTGCTTTAAAAGCACCCAGTTTCACCATATCACCGGCTTTAACACGGCAAAGCTTTGTTTTAGATAAAAGGTGATGTTCCTTAAGCTTTAATTCAACCAGACCTAAGGTCAGACGTGTTCCGTAGATCGGAACGTTGATTTTCTTTAAGAAGTAGGGTATGCCGCCGATATGGTCCTCATGACCGTGGGTCAGCACAATACCTCTGATTTTATCCTTGTTTTTTTCAAGGTAGGTAATGTCCGGAATGACCATATCAATACCGGGCATATCATCATCAGGGAAGGCCATACCGCAATCTAATACGACAATATCATTTCCGAACTCAAAGACCGTTAAGTTTTTTCCGATCTCGTTAAGCCCCCCCAAAGGGATGATTTTCAATTTTAGATTTTTTGCCACAATTTAACCTCCATATTAAAATTTCCGCTCATATTTATCAGGTAAATTTTTACCTGTATACAACAAATGTAAGGGCATACTACACCTACCTTATAGTATACCAAATTTTTCTGTAATAATAAAGTAGTTTTTTAAAAATTTTCAGTAAAATTTCATATTTTTTCAAAGGAGTTTGTAAGCCTTGACAAGAAGTGACACAATGTGGTAAAATACGAGGCGTATTGCGGCTAAAGGAGCGTTAGAATGATTGCACAGATTTTAGGAATTTTAGGTTTTATTTTAAGCATTATCAGCTTTCAGCAGAACACCCAAAAACGCATTGTGCTGATGCAGTTTCTGGCGAATATATCTTTTTGTATTCATTTTTATTTAATTGGTGCCTATACCGGCTCAATTTTAAACGGGATTGGAATTTTGCGTAGCTTTGTGTATTACTTTAAGGATAAAAAGTGGGCATCGTCAAATCTTTGGATTGTGTTCTTTTCCCTTGTCTTTGTTGTGGCGGGTATTTTCACCTGGCAGGGCATGATTTCTGTGTTGCCCACGGTTGCCATGATTTTAACCTCTATTTCCTTCGGAATTAAAAATCCGAAACTGGTACGGCGTATTTCGTTTCCGTCTTCGCCTTTATGGTTGATTTATAACGTAATTAACCGGTCGTTAGGCGGCGTTTTAACAGAATGTTTTTCCATGATTTCAATTCTTGTCGGTATGTATAGATTTGACAGACAAAAGAAAAAAACACAGTGATGCGTGCATCACTGTGTTTTTTTAATCTCTTCGTCTGTTATTTGAAATCAGTACCAGCCGCAATAGCTGCATGGCTGAAACCAGGGTTGCCGCAACGTAGGTCATGGCAGCGGCGGATAGCACCTTTTTAGAACCGGTAAGCTCAGACTCGTCTAAAATGTGCTTTTCTTTCAGGGTGACAAGAGCACGGCGGCTGGCGTTAAATTCCACCGGCAGGGTTACCAGCTGAAATAAAACCAAAGCTGAGAATAAAAGAATCCCCGTAGTAACCAAGGGCTCAAAGCTCATAATCAGCCCCAGTAAAATCGCCGGCATAGCAAGGGTAGACCCTAGGTTTGCAACGGGAAGGACTGCATTTCTAAGACGAATGGGGGTATATCCGGTAGCGTGCTGGACGGCGTGGCCGGCTTCGTGTGCCGCAACGCCAATAGAGGCAACCGAGGTGCTGCCGTATACCGAGTCTGACAAACGGATAACGTTTGACCGAGGGTCAAAATGGTCCGTTAAGTTGCCGCTGACCCGTTCGATGGCAATATGGGAAAGTCCGTTTTCATTTAAAATCTGCCGTGTAACATCGGCGGCAGTTCTGCCTTGCCGACTCATAACAGAAGCAAATTTTTTAAAGGTACTTTGCACTTTAAACTGTGCAAAAGCGGCAATCAGCATTGCCGGCACAACGAGAATCAAATAATAAGAATCATAGTAGAAAAAGGGCATAAACATTCTCCTTTTTTACGCAATACCTAAAATAGTTGTGGCAAACTGGAAGTAAATAACCAAAGACAGGGCATCTAAAATTGTGGTAATAATCGGGCTTGCCATGATAACCGGATCTAAGTGAATTTTTTCAGCTAAAATGGGGAGCATACCGCCTACAACCTTTGCAAGGCAAACAACACAGAACAAGCTGAGGCAGACAGTTAAAGCAACCAAAACGGAAACGTGGTCAAAAATCATAATTCTGGCAAAGTTTACAATGGCAAGGAGCAGGGCTGTCACAGCACCTACCCGCAGTTCTTTCCACATAACCTTTAAAAGGTCGGAAAAAGAAAGTTCATTTAAGGCAAGGCTTCGGATAATTAAGGTTGAAGACTGTGCCCCGGCGTTACCGCCTGTACCCATGAGCATAGGCATATAAGAAGTCAGTGCCACTACCTGGCTGAGGGTTCCCTCATAATAGCGAATAATAAAGCCGGTTAGGGTGGCGGAAATCATTAACACCAAAAGCCAGATAATACGGTTTTTGGCCAAGGCGAATACGCCGGTTTTCAGATAGGGCTCCTCAGAGGGCGTCATAGCCGCCATCTTGTGGAAGTCTTCCGTGTTTTCCTGCTCGATGACGTCCACAATGTCGTCAATGGTGACAATACCCACCAACCGATTCTCCGTGTCCACAACGGGCATAGACAAAAGGTCGTATTTACGGAACTGGTAAGCGGTGGTTTCCTGGTCGTCTAAGGTGTTAATTTTAATAACGTTAGTATCCATTAACTCTTCCATCAGCGTTTCAGGCTTAGCCAGAATCAAGGTTCTGATGGAAACAACGCCCTCTAATTTTCTTTGGGGGCTCAGCACATAGCAGGTGTTAATGGTTTCTTTATCGACCCCTGTTTTACGAATATGCTTCAGTGCCATTTCCACGGTCATTTCCTTTTTCAGGTCTACAAACTCCGTGGTCATAATA
>JAFQWH010000097.1 GCA_017407515.1 Clostridia bacterium
ACAGATGCCCAAGCCGCATATGGAGTTAAATCCGTAGGTTATTAATACTTTGACAATCCATTATTAGTTCACACAAAATAACATAAAAAGAAAAGCCCCCCGTGCTACCAACACGGAGAGCCTCTTATAAAGTGCTGTAGCCTATGCTATACAACACCCCTCAGCAAGGTTTAGTATAGCACAGGTTCCGGTCATCAACAACCGAAAGGATGTGCTATTTTTTATGGCAAAAGTACGAACCCGCCAGCGTGGCGGCTCATGGTACTATAGCTATGAGCTGCCATCGGTCGGCGGCAAGCGCAAACGAAAAGAAGTTGGCGGCTTTGCCTCTGAACAGGAGGCATACGATGCCGGTATTAAAGACATGGCAAAATACAATGACGGAGAACCAACTGTGAAAAAGCAAGGTCTATCACTGTCTGATTATCTGGATTACTGGTATGAAAACCATGTCAAAATCAATATGCGGTATAACACCTGCTACAATTACGAAAAGGTTATCCGGCTGCATATTAAACCGAGCCTCGGGCGTTATAAACTGCAGAACCTTACTCCGCTTATCATTCAGGAATGGTTAAACAAAAAAGCCATGGATGGTTATATGCGAAGTTCGCTGGATGATATGAAAAAAGTGTTATCCGGTGCATTAAAATATGCTGTTTATCCTGCCCAGTTGCTAACTCACAATCCTGCAGCCGGTGTCGTCCTGCCAAATGTCGATATCAAGCCGCAGAGCCCTGACGAAAAAGTTTTATCAGATGAAGATATGCAGAAATTGATAAAACGATTCCCGCCCGGTAACCCCTATTACATTATGATTATGATTGGATATTATACCGGTCTGCGCATCGGTGAAGTGCTTGGGTTGACATGGGACTGCGTGGATCTGGAGAACCAGACCATCTCTGTTGAGAAAACAATGACACGGCTATACGGTCAAACCGGTCAGATTGGTTTCGGTGCACCAAAAACTAAAGAAAGTGAACGTGTTGTATCCTTCGGTTCTGCTTTAGCCTCTGCCCTCCGGAAACATAAAATCATGCAGGCTGAAAACGAACTGAAATACGGCGGTTACTACCGGCGTACTTATCTTCTGGAAGAAAAGCAGGGAAATAAAATTTTTCAGCATGTTGTTTCTGCTGAAAAGTCGGTACCAATGCTTGCAAAGAAAATAGACATGGTATGCACCCAGGCAAACGGTGAATTTGTAAAACCATCCTCTTTCAGTCATGTAACCAAAATTGCACGGGTTGAACTTGGAATTAATTTTTCTTTTCATTCGTTTCGTCATACCCATGCTACTGTTCTTATTGAAAACGGTGCCAATATCAAAGAAGTGCAGCGCAGACTTGGCCACAGTTCCTTTGAAACCACAATGGACACCTACAGCCACGCAACACAAAAAATGTCCTCTGACGCTGTCGATATTTTCGAATCAGCTGCCAGAGGAATCTCTTAAAAAAACAATGCCTACGCTGCCCACCTTTGCCTACGAAAAATGTAGGCAAGGGAAAAGCACGTAGGCAAAATGTAGGCAAAATGTCGGTGTAGGCAAAAATCGAAAATGAAAAATGTGCATTTATCGCACCCTGCGGGGTTTGAAAAGGTAGGAAATGACTGCATGGCCCGGAAACCACTGTACATGCATTTCGATCACTTCCTCTATACAATTACAATCCTGTTTTGCTCATTTTATCAGTTCTTTATTTTACCAGTAAAACTTCCATTTGTCCACTTTTCCGCCTGTTCCTGAAAAAAGAAAACAGATTTCTGTGATAAGATATCACAAAAACCTGTTCCAGTTCAAGTCAATCTATAAATTCATCAATAATAGTC
>JAFQWH010000098.1 GCA_017407515.1 Clostridia bacterium
CTATAAACGTATCAAAATGGAACAAATATAAATAGCAATGAAGAACCGGCTTTTGATACAGCATCTCTGCCGCTTTCTTGTAGCAGGAAAGCTGAATACGGTACTGCTCAGCGATTGCCTCAGGAGATGGTCCCCTGTCAGTTTTATAGTCAATAATACTGATACCGTCCTCTTCAAACACAACGCAGTCTATCATACCCTGCAGCATAACCTTACCGGATTTTCCAAGCAAGTTTTTCCCATCAGCCCCAATACCAAAAGAAACCTCCCGCTTCACTCTGTCAGCATGTTTCAGCGTTCTACCAAGGTCTGAATTCATAAACAAAAAGATTTTTTCCGGCGGTACGGCCTTTGCCTCTTCTGCCGACAGAATGCCCTTTGCTTCCAAAGCTTTAATTTGGTCAACAATCTCAGGAAGGCTGTCTGTTTTATAAAAATCTAAATGCTCCAGCACCGTGTGCATGGCGGTACCCATTTGTGCCGCTGTCAGCGTTCCTGTCCGTTTCATCAAAAACGCCGGTCGGGGATAAAGGTATACCGTATCCGGCTCTGCCTCTGTTTTTGCTCGTTTCACTTCCGTTACGGTCACTTTAGCAGGCAGGGTCGTTTCCTCCTGAAACTTATATGTATAGTCTAAAAGAGGTTTCAAGCTTTCTAAAAGTTCCGTTTGAGCATCATCTACCGTCGGTTCCACCTCCTGCGGAGGTAAAATCAGGTCTTCTGCCATTGTAAGAGATACAGAAAAATTGCCGGCTATCTCGATAGGCTCTGTGGTTTCCGTTTCCGCCAGTTCCCGCAGGATTGCCGCGTCCGGGTGCGGCAGAAGTGCCATCATAAGCCAATGCAGATAGCTCCCTGCCTCCTGAGCAAAAAAGCCGGAAACCCGTCTCCCCATTGCTCCGGCGGCATACCGCTTTGCCTGTGCCTTTAGCTTTTTCCCGGAGCCGAGCATAATCAGCTTTTCTCTGGCTCGGGTCATGGCGACATATAAAATTCTCATTTCCTCCGATAAGCCTTCATCGTGGAGAGCCTGCTTCACCGCCAAGCGGGCACCGTTATCATATTCAATTCCTAAATCCGTATCGATATATTTCGGTCCGTAGCCCTGCTCGCTGTGAAACAGAACCTTATCAGAAAGTGACCGGGTGTTAAACTTGTGCCCCAGGCCGGCTAACAGCACCACAGGGAATTCCAGACCCTTACTTTTATGAATACTCATAATCCGGACAACGTCCTGCTCCTCGCCAATGGCACGAGCCGCATCGTAATCCCCGCCAATAGACTGATACTCATCAACAAAGCGGATAAAGCTATAAAGTCCCTTTAAGCCGGTTTTTTCAAAAGCCGCCGCACGAGTATACAAAAGCCGCAGATTCAGCCGACGCAAAGTGCCTCCCGGCAGGGTTGCCTGTGCTTCATAAAAACCGGTTTGCATATATAAATACCAAACGAGCTCCGCCGTATCCATCTGCCGGCTTTTCTCGCGGTACAGCGAAAGTGCCTCTAAAAACGCGGATAACCGCTTGCCTAAAGCATCAGCCTGCTCTGCCCGCTTAACAATTGCATCGTAAAAATCGCTTTTTCTATCTGCCAGGCGGATTTCCGCCAGCTCGTCCGGCGTCATGGCATAGAGCTGAGACCGGAGCACGGAAAGCAGGGGTATGTCCTGATGAGGGTTATCAATAATCTTTAAAAGTGACAGCATCACCGTGATTTCTTCGCTGTTTAAGAAAGACGATCCGGTATCGCTGTAACAAGGAATTCCGTAGTCTGCCAAGGTTTTGGCAAAACATTCGGCAGTGTTTTTCGTTGACCGCATCAAAATACAAATATCCCGATACCGAATAGTCCTCACTCCGTCCTTGCCCAAAACCTGATAGCCGCTGTCAATTAACTGTTGAATCTTTTGTGCCGCTAAAATTGCCTCTGCTTCCACAGATTCCAGTTCATCGTTTTCGTCTGACTGTTCGCCGGTTTCAACGAGGCAAAGTTCCGTTTCCGTAGGCAAGGGCTTCGCCATCTCCGGGTACACCGCTCCGGGATAGAGCATTTCTTCTTCGTTATACTCAATTTCTCCGGCATCTTCTGACATTAACCGACAGAAAACAAAGTTAATGGCATCTAAAACCTCGCTGCGGCTTCGGAAGTTTTTAGACAGAATAATTTTCCGCTCCGCAGCGGCTATATCCTCCGAGTACCGTTCCTTTTTCTCCCGGAACAATAAGGGATTTGTGTTTCTGAACCGATAAATACTTTGCTTAATATCCCCTACCAAAAAGAGGCCACCCTCTTTTTTGATGGACTGGAAAATTGCCTCCTGCAAGGCACTGGTGTCCTGGTACTCATCAATCAGAATCTCATCAAACTGGCCCTTAACAGTTCGGGCAAGGTCTGTGGGGTTGCCCTCGCCGTCTGTAAACAGCCGATAGCAACCGTGCTCTAGATCATTATAATTCAAAAGATTTTTCTCGCTCTTTTTCTCGTCAAACCGCACTCGTAAGCGGCAAACCGTTTCAGACAGACACCGCATTAAAGGATACAGCTTTTCAAGCAGTTCTGTCTGTTCCTCGGCTGATAATAAAAACAACTCGTCTACCAGCCGTTTCATGTCTTTTTTCTTAATATCGTCCCGCAGGGAGCGAACGGCATCACGGAACCTGGGCTGTGCTCCTTTGGGCACAGGGGGAATCGTACTAAAAGAAATTTGGGAAACCGCCTCGTAAAAGGCAGTATATGTATCCAGCTTAACAAGCTCTGAAAAGGCAAGCTGTTCCGCCCTTAAAAAGGGAGCCAGAACCTCACCGCCGTCATCGTTATCTGCCAGCTTAATCATAGCATCATATTTTGCAATTAAAGCCTTTGCTTTGCTCTTTCCGGCTTTTACAAGCTCTTTTGCCACGGAAAGCTCATCAAAATCAACGCCATCACAAAGCCGGAAGTTCTCTGCCGACTGCAAAAGCCAAGCCTCCGGATCGGGCAGGCTCATGGCAAAATCATAAATACGGTTAATGAGGCTGTAAAAATCTTCAGGTCGCTTTAAATTCAAATATGCCTCTGTCAGTTTGAGAAAATCCTCTGCATAAACAGGGTCTTCGTACATTTCTTCAATAACTTCTTCTAACGCTCCTAAGCGAATCAGCTCGTTTTCCGTAGGGTCTGCCAGGGAGAACCCGGGGTCTAAACCTAAAAGATTAAAGTTTGACCGCAGAATTTTATGGCAAAAGGCGTGCATAGTGGTTACAGAAGCTCGAGGCAACAGCGTTAACTGATGCATCAGCAGTTCGTTAGAAGGATCCTGTTCTAACCGTTCTGTCAAAGCTGCACCGATTCTTTGACGCATTTCTGCCGCTGCTGCATTGGTAAAAGTCACGACCAAGAGCCGGTCTAAATCGACCGGCTGCTTCTCGTCCGTAATTCTTTGTATAATTCGTTCAACCAACACAGCGGTTTTACCGCTGCCGGCAGCTGCTGCCACCAAAAGGTCAGCCCCTCTGGCATCAATTGCTGCCTGCTGTGCCTGCGTCCAGCTCCTTGCCATCTGCACCACTTCCTATACCGGAATGTTATAGATAAAGTATAGCACAAATAAAGCCGGAATGCAATTTATATTTTATCTGCCGGAACGGGGCTCAAAGGTTTTACACTGAACGTTGCATTGCTGAACGGGGTCACAGCTTGTTACCTCAATGGAAGCTGCCTCGCAGGTCATATTACCGCCGTTATACATACAGTTTGTAACCGTGCATGAAACGCCGGATAAGGGTTTATCTGTTTTCTTTATTGTTGCCATGAAAAATCCTCCTTCAAATAGTACTGTATTTTGCTATCTTTCCTAGTATTATCTCTTTGGGCTGATTTATACGATGTTTTTGTTTAAATTGTCATTTTTGTGGTATATATAGTAATAGATAGCAAAAAGGCAGGTGATGGAATTGGATCATATTGTATCAAATGTTGATGCTTTATTGTGGCTTTTACTCATGATTGTCTGTTTGATCGCTGAAGCATCAACTGCAACCTTGTTTTCTATTTGGTTCGCCATTGGTGCATTGGCGGCAATGATAATCGCCCTGCTGGGATTGCCTCTTTGGCTGCAAATTTTGGTCTTCGTTGCTGTCTCCGGCATTGTGTTACTGGTGACCAAACCATTAACAGAAAAAATGATTAACCAAAAAACCGTCAAGACCAACGCAGACCGAGTGATTGGCTCCATTGGGATTGTCAAAAAAGAGATTAACAACATCAGCGGTGCCGGATTGGTTGAAGTTTCAGGGCAAGTTTGGTCTGCTCGATCGGCTAACGGTCAGCTGATTACGGAAGGTCAAACAGTTGTCGTAAACAAAATCGAGGGTGTTAAACTGATTGTAGACCCTGTTGAAAATTCTGAAGGAAAGGTGGAAAATTAACAATGCCGTTTTTAATTGTTTTAATTATTATTGTATTTATTTTGGTAATTACCAACATCAAAATCGTCCCCCAGGCAAGTGCCTATGTTCTGCAGCGTTTAGGAGCTTACCGCATGACATGGGACACCGGCGTGCATTTTAAAATTCCGTTTATTGAAAAGGTTGCCAAGGTGGTATCCTTAAAAGAGCAGGTTGTGGATTTTGACCCTCAGCCTGTTATCACCAAGGATAATGTTACCATGCAGATTGACACGGTTGTGTTCTTCCAGATTACAGACCCGAAACTGTATACCTATGGTGTAGACAGCCCCATGTCTGCCATCGAGAACCTGACGGCTACAACCCTGCGTAATATTATTGGCGAACTGGAGCTTGACCAGACACTGACCTCCCGCGATACTGTCAATGCCAAAATGCGTTCAATTTTGGACGAAGCCACAGATCCCTGGGGTATTAAGGTAAACCGTGTAGAACTGAAGAACATTTTACCGCCCCGCGAAATTCAGGATTCCATGGAACGGCAAATGAAAGCAGAACGCGAACGCCGTGAGGCAATTCTCCGTGCCGAAGGTGAAAAGAAATCAGCCATTTTAGTTGCCGAGGGTGAAAAAGAGGCAGCCATCTTGCGTGCAGTTGCTAAACGCGAGGCTCAAATTCACGAAGCCGAGGGCGAGGCTCAGGCAATTTTAAGCGTTCAAAAGGCTGTTGCCGAAGGTATTAAAATGTTAAACGAGGCCGGTGCCACAAAAGAGGTTATCGCCCTGCGTAGCCTGGAGTCATTAGAAAAAGTGGCAGACGGAAAATCTACTAAAATCATTATCCCCTCAGAAATTCAGAGCCTTGCCGGTCTGGGAGCGTCCCTAAAAGAAATTATTGGCGAGGATAAGAAAGCGTAAATAATCATAAAAATAACCTCTCTGAAACCGTTCAGAGAGGTTATTTTTATATTGTAATTTCCATACCGCCAACGGGTCTGATTCTGAGCTCGATGCAGGAACCATCACCAAAAATCCGGTTCATTTCCGCTATGTATGCTGAGCGTTTTTCAAGGGGTACAAACGCCTGAATGGTACCGGCAAAACCGCCGCCGTGAACTCTGGCGGCACCGGAGCTTCCGAGCAGCCGCCGACTGAGCATAAGGGCTAAGGGAATTTCCTGGCTAATGGGGTTTTTGCAGGTATATAGGTTCTGCAAAAGTGTTTCTGAAGATGCCCCTGACTGACGGACAAGTTTTAAAAACGTATCAAAATCATTTTGCTTTAAAGCTTCTGCCTCTAAGACAGCACGTTTATTTTCGTCAAAAAAGTGGGCAGACCGTACAAGAGCCCTGTCAGAGCAAGCCTCTCGCAGTTTCGGCAGATTTTTATAAAATTCTGTTTCGCTGACGTCACGCAAAAAAGAAGCACCAAACTCGTTAGCTACGCTTTCCATTTCTGTTCGGATGGCTACATAATCAGCTGTTAAATCTGCATGACTTCCCTTTGTATCTGTCAGACAAATACAGTATCCTGCCTTTTCAAAATCAAACTGAAAATTTTCAATCTTCGGGTTCTCCGTATCGCGAAAATCAATAGAAACCAAACCACCCACGGAAGAAACCATCTGGTCCATAAGACCGCTTTGTTTGCCAAAATACACATTTTCGGCAAACTGACCAATTTTGGCGATTTCCACAGCCCCCACTTGTCCTTTGCCATAAAAACCGTCAATCATCGTGCCTAACAAGGTTTCAAACGCCGCAGAAGAAGAAATGCCGCTACCGCTGAGGACGTCAGAAGTGCAATATAAATCAAAGCCCTCAACTAAAATGCCTTTTTTTTGAAAACCGGCAACAACACCCCGGACGATGGCTGCTGATCCTGGCTCGCCGCTATGTACATTCAAATCGGAAAGGGACACAGAGAACGCATCATACCCCTCTGATTTCACGCGAATCACGCCATCATTGTGAAAACTTACGACGCCAATGCTGTCTAAATGCACAGCCGCAGCCAAAACACAACCGTGCTGGTGGTCTGTATGATTGCCGCCAATTTCAGTTCTGCCGGAAGCAGAAAAAATCTGAATTTCCTCTCGTTTGGGGTATATCTTTCGAAAGGAGTCAATCGCTTTACCGTAGCGGTTTTTCTGACGGGTAAGCTCCCTCTCCTCATCGCTGTACAACTGGCGAAACAGCGGAAGAAATGCATCTTTTTCTATGTTTTGAATGACCGCATCAATTTGCATAATACGTCTCCTTAGAATAAAACTTCAAAATGTAGTGCAAAGAAGCGTCTTACTCTACTTCTTCCAAAGGTTCTACATAAACATACTCACAAATGGCACTAAACTTCTTGTCGCCAATGCCGGGAACTTTCTTTAAATCGCGGACAACCTTAAAGGGCGTTTCCTTTCGATATGCCACAATCCGCTCCGCTAAGGCTTCCCCCACACCGGGCAAGCTTTCAAGCTGTTCCTTGTTTGCCAGGTTTAAATCTAACTTCTGTCCGCTATAAGGCTCCTCGGTTTTTGTTTCTGTCTCTGCTGGCTGATACACATAAGTCGGCGGGGCTTTTTCTTCATTTGTTACATCTCGGTGCAGAAGCAAAAGCCCGACGATTGTTACCAAAACCGTGCAGATAATCAAAATCAACCACTTAAGCCTTACGGCAAAGGCTGTTTCCTGCATCTCCCCCACAATTGTTTCCCCCGATGTCTTCTTCTGAATTTAGAATTTGACAAATTTCTTGTACGCAGCAAAAGCCTGTTCCCAACCCTCTTTATCTGTCGGTTCATAAGTTGTAATCGGGAAAGAAGCTTTTACCACTTTTCTGCCCTCAGAAAGGTCAGATACCTTGCCCATAGCCATAAGCTGCATAACAGCATTGCCTGTGCTGGTTGCTTCAACAGGGCCGGCAAGGACTTTTTTCTGCGTCGCACAAGCTACAAATTCGCAAAGCATAGTATCTTTAATACCGCCGCCCAGCATATGAACAGCCTCTAAGCTCTTACCCTGAACGTCCTCTAAGGCATCAACCACCATACGGCATTTAAGAGCCAAGCTCTCCATAGCACAGCGGATAACCTCGCCCTCAGTCTGCGGAATCGGCTGACCGGTTTTTTCACAGAATTCACGAATTCGACGGGGCATATTTCCCGGCGGTGCAAAGCTTAAATCGTCCGGATCAATAAAGCTGCGATGGGGCTCAGCACTCCGAGCTGCCTTTTCCAAATCGTCAAAGGAGAATTCCTTTCCCTCACGTTTCCACTGGCGACGACATTCCTGAACAATCCAAAGACCCATAATGTTCTTTAAGAATCTGATTTTACCGCAAACGCCACCTTCGTTAGTAAAATTATACCGGAAGGAGGCATCTGTAATTTCCGGCTCATCAAGTTCAGCACCCATCAGTGCCCAGGTACCGCTGCTGATGTAGGCATAGGGATAGTCCTCGGTCACGGGAACGCTGGCAACAGCGGAAGCTGTATCGTGAGAACCAACCGCTACAACGGGAATTTTCGGACAACCCAGCTCTTCACAAAGCTCATCGGTTAAATAACCGACAACTGTTCCCGGCTGCACTAATTCACCCAGCAGCTTGGTAGGAATCTGTAATTTCTCTAAAAGCTCTGTGTCCCAGGTTCTCTTTTTCGCATCTAACAGCTGAGAGGTAGAAGCAATGGTATATTCATTCTTCATCTCGCCTGTCAGGAAATAGTTAAAAACATCAGGCGTGAAAAGTAAGCGGTCCGCCAGTTCTAAAGACGGGTCTTTGCGGATTGCCATAAGCTGAAACAGGGTGTTAAAGAAATTAAACTGAATACCGGTATGGTCAAAGATATACCGCTTGCCCACTTCTTTGTCTGCCTGGTCAATCATGCCGTCTGTCCGGCTGTCACGGTAGTGATGGGGGTTACCCAGGAGGTTTCCGTTTTTATCAAACAGGCCAAAGTCAACACCCCAGGTGTCAATACCGATGGACAAAATATCGGAATGCCCTGCGTGCATGGTTTTTAAAATACCGGTTTTAATTTCATGGAACAGCCTGAGTACGTCCCAGTAAAAACCGCCCCCCACAGTTACGGGGTCATTGGAAAAACGGTGCATTTCTTCAATGGACAGTTTTTCACCGTCAAAGGTGAAAAGCATAGCACGTCCGCTGGAAGCACCAAAGTCAAACGCTAAAACCTTACTTGTTTCAGACATATCTGTCAACTCCCTTATTTTAAAGTACAGTAACCTTTTTCATTCTGATGGGCTCTACCGGTGTTCCGCCCTCGGGACCGCGACGCTCAACTTTCAGAAAATCATCAACGGTTTCCATGCCCTCAATGACCTTACCGAACGCTGCATACTGGCCGTCTAAAAACGTGCAGTTTCCGTAGCAGATAAAGAACTGACTGCTGGCAGAGTTGGGGTCCATAGAACGAGCCATGGAAACAACGCCGCGTTCGTGAGACAACTTGTTCTGTGCAAAGCCGTTCTGCAAAAATTCGCCACGAATGTTTGTGCCGCTGCCGCCCATGCCGGTACCGGTGGGGTCGCCGCCCTGAGCCATAAAATCGTCAATAACGCGGTGGAACACAACGCCGTCATAAAAACCTTCTCTTACCAGTTTTTCAAAATTAGCCGCTGTTTCGGGAGCAAACTCCGGCAACAGCTCAATGGTAAAGGTACCACCATTTTCCATTTCTACTTTTACTTTTGTATTTTCAGCCATAATGTCCTCCTGATATATAATTTGATATTATTTATTGAATCGCTTTGCTTTTCCATTTACCAAAACGATAAAAAATCACAGTCATAACAGCACCGAGTACCCAGGAGAAAAGCAAGGAAATCTGGATACATTCCTGTCTGCCGAAAGGCAGCTCCGGTGTTCTGGTTAAAAACGAAATGCCGTAAGCAACCGGCACACGAACAAAAACCGTAGTAATCAGAGAAATCCACATAGGTGTTACCGTATCCCCTGCACCACGCATAATACCCGAAAGGCTTTGGGTAACCGCAACGGCAATATAGCCTACCGCCAAAAGCTGCATCAGCTTATAGCTTAACTCTACAAGGTCTTTCGTTTCTGTAAAGATGCCCATTAACCCTTTACCGAACAAAAGAATAGCACCCGTAATAACCGCTGAAAAGAGAACCGCCAACAGGGTACCCTGCTTAGCACCTTGGGTAACACGGTCATAGAGTTTTGCTCCAACATTCTGCCCTGCATAGGTAGTTAGAGCCATGCCAAAGGAAAAGTTCGGCATCATGGCAAAACCGTCAACACGCATAATAACAACGTTTGCCGCAATAAACTGTTCTCCGAACTGATTGGTCAGGGACTGCACAACAATCATAGCGGAGGAGAAAATTGCCTGGGTAAGCCCTGAGGGAAGCCCCAGCTTAATCATAGTTTTAACATATTGTGAGACGGGTTTTAAAAACTTCCAACCAAAATCAAAGTATTCATGCATTTTGGCGAGTTTAATCAGAGACAGCACAGAGGAAATACACTGTGCAATAACAGTTGCCAAGGCAACACCGCCGACACCCATTTTGACAACCGCCACAAAATAAATATCCAGAACAATGTTAATAACCGTTGCAACCAAAAGGTAAATTAAAACAGAGAACGAGTCGCCCAAACCGCGGATAATACCGCTTAAAATGTTGTAATACGCCATGCCGGCAATACCGATTACGGAAATCAACAAATAATTCGCACAGTCGTTAAGAATCGCTTCCGGCGTGTTAAGCATCACCAAAACCGGTCGAATCAAAGGGGTTGCAACTGCAATTAAAATAACACAGGCAATGGCTGTAACCGTGAGCCCGTTCCCAATAGTATAAGACAGGCTTTCTCTTTTTTGAGCACCAAAATACTGAGAAACCATAATGTTGACACCGGCAGAAATACCGATAAACAGCACTAAAAGCATATTTAAAATCGGCATAGCACTGCCAACGGCAGCCAAGGCGTTATCACCTATATAACGACCTACCACAACACTGTCTACTGTGCTGTATAGCTGCTGGGCAATGTTACCGATAATCATAGGCAAGGTAAACCAAAGAATCCCTTTCCACGGGGTTCCCTGGGTTAAGTCTGTTGGTGCAGATAGTTTTTTAAGCATTGTTTCACTCCAGTTTTTTCGGTTAGTTCTTTATGTATGCTACTAAATCCCAAATGGCATCTCTGTCCGTAAAATCTCCGTCAGCATCGCAAAGCTCAACAAGCAGTTTTTCCATCTCGGTGGGGTTTTCTTTCCCGCTCATAAGCTTTTTTAATGCTTTAATTGCCGTTCTGTGCGGAAGGGACAGTTCGGAGAGAATCATCTTTCCAAGAAAATTAAAGACTTTTATGTAAGACAAGCTGTCTCCTTTAAAATTCTTTTCCAAAACCAACTTATCATAATAGTCCCGGCAATCAAGGGGTGTGATTCCGGTGGAATAAACCACCAGTTTTTTATCTTTTAACTTTTCCAGATTCTTTGTAATAAAGCTGACGCCGGCAATAACTTCAGCATACAAGCCGCCGCCATAGACAATGGTATCATAGTCTTTTAAATCATCAATCTTAATCTGTTTAACGTCTACCGCCTGGCAGGAAAGCGCTTCCGCTATCCACTGGGCATATGCCTTTGTCGAGCCGTATTTTGATTTGTAAATGACAATTGCGTTCATGGTTTTACCTCACTGATTAGATTTTTGATACGCACCGGCAACGGATTCCACGCAAGCCTTAACACAGGCAATCTCCACCGGGGAAATAGGTTCGTCAAAATCAGAAAATTGATTGTCTGCTACGCTGTTTCCCGTGAGGAAAGCATACCACAAAAGCCCCAAGGCATAACGGCCAAGCCCATAGCTTGTATGATAGCCGTCACGATGCACGGTTTCTATACCCGCTGCAAGCAGTTCCTGGAGCAATTCTCCCGAGGGAATGATAAACTGTGCCTGAATATCCTCCGCCATGTGTTCATAAGCGTTTTTTACATCGGCAAACATTTCTGTATGATGCCGGTACCCCAGTTCGTCATACAGACGAGGTGAATTTTGATCATACGCCCAGGTTTGATGCACCACAATTTTTGTCTTAGGACAAAGACGACGTACATAGGCAGCCAATTCTTTTGCATAGGGCTGATAGTTGTTATACTCTATCGATTCGTGGCTCGCCTGCTGCAGCGTAATAACATCCCAATTACGGTTTAACAGTGTCTCTTTTAAAGAGACGAAAAAGCCCGTTCTTTGCCCGTTTACTTCCAGTTCATAGGCTTTTTCCTCGCTGAGCATATTGCGGTAATGCCGTGACAGAGGGCAGCCGCCAATGTAAAGATTCACCGCCGTAAGGCTTATGCCGTCACTTTTTGCAATTTGATGCAGATACCGCTGGGCATCTTGAGAGAAACTGTTTCCGATGGATAAAATATTCATACACCATGCCTCATTTCGCCACATAAATTCCATTTTATATTGTACCATAAATCCCCTCCCCCGTCAATAAAAGATGTAAACAAAAAGGGGATATAAGAAAAGAAAGGCGGTGTAAAAACTTTTTAACTGCCTTTCTTTTGCATACTATAATTTATTCACTTAAAATCTTTTCTAACACAGAAATAACCCGTCTGCCGTGTTCCGGGGTTGTCGCATGATTTTCCTCACCGCGAATCAGTTTCATAAACTCCGTAATCTGTTCCGTCATGTTGCCATTCATAATTTCATTATGGTCACCAACCACAACGGGTTCAAAGTCGCCGCCCGCTTTGGAAATCCAAAGCTCTAAGCCCAAGCGGATTTGAGCAGTTCCCTTTGAAAAATAGAAGGTTGTTTCGCATTGCCCTGAGCTTACACAACCGGAAAAAGTGCCGGAAGCACTGACATTATCCGGCAAACGAAGCAGAAACTGTGCCGTTGCCTCTACGTTATCTTCCGTTGCACAATTGCTGATAACAGAACAAATTTCTTCCGGCTCAACGTCTGTCAAATACAGCACCTTATCAATATAGTGAGCACCCAGGTTCATCATAATACCGCCACCGGAGAGTTTTTTATCCAAAAACCATTTGGGACGGTTTACAAAATAGTTGCAGGTGCGAATTTCCGTCATAGCCACCAGCTTGCCCAAGGTTTTCTCACGGATTATTTTCTTAAGTGCCTGACCGGATTTAGAATACCCTGCCAGATGCCCCACCGCAAAGGGAGTTTCGTACTGTTTGGAGGCTGCAATCATGGCGTCACATTCTTCTGTGCTGAGTGCCATAGGCTTTTCAACCACAACAGGAATTTTATGTTTCAAGCAATCAATCGTAATGTCTTTATGCAGAAAATGAGGCAGATTTAAAATCACACCATCCGGTTTTTCTTTCTCAAGCATTTCCCGATAATCGGTATAAACTTTTGCATTTATACCCTCAGCAAAGGCCGCCGCTTTTTCTTCTATTAAGTCACTGACCGCACAAATTTCGCAGCCATCTAACGATTTAATGGCTCTTTTATGAGTATAGCTGAAATTACCGGCACCAATCATACCAATACGAATCATACGAAAACCTCCTACGTTGACTTCGACAAAAAGTAACTAATTAGTTCCCTTTTATTATAACACAACGTTATCTAAAAAACAACCCCTTTTTTCTCACTTTTTGCCACATTGACAAAGAGGGAAAAATCTGTATAATTAAAAGAAGAACATAAGAACGGAGTGATACTATGTTGTGGGAAAATCTGCGAGAGGAAGAATTTAAAGATGCTATCAAAAATTCCGGCGGCGTATGCATTCTGCCTGTGGGTTGTCTGGAAAAACACGGACAGCATCTGCCTGTTGGAACCGATGTGATTCACATAACCGAAATCGCCCGCCGGGCTGCAGACATAGAGACCGCCTGCGTTTTCCCAACTATGTACTTCGGCGAGAAAACCGGTGCCGGCGAGTTTTTAGGAACGGTTATCTTCAGTCCGGAACTCCGGTTGCAGATTTTAAAAGAAACCTGCAGCGAGATTTACCGTAATGGTTTCCACAAGATTTTAATTTATAACGGTCACGGTGGCAACCAGGCTATGATTTCTTATTTTTTAAGAGGTCTTTTATATGAAAAAACGCCCTACTCCGTTTTTGATTATTCCCTGGGCTCAGACTTTGCAACACCTAAAAAGCTGTTGAACCAAGGGTATTCTTACCTCACCACCGAAGACCGCAAGATTTTGCAGACATATAACGACGAAAAAAAGCGATTTGGCCATGCGGACTTTATCGAAACCGGCTGGGTTTACGGTGTTCGTCCCGAAACCGTACGTCTTGATAAGGTCTATGAAGAAAGCTATGAATCGACTCACCGCTTTGACGAATTTACAAGCAGACGTATTAACACCCCCTTTGCCTGGATGGCAAATTTTCCGAATTCTTACGAGGGCGATATGCACGAGGGCATGAACGAACGAATTGCCCGTGCCATGGTGGATTATTCAGTATCAAAACTCTGTGACGTTCTGAAATTTTTAAAGAACGAAACCATCTCAGATGCTTATAAACAGGAATGGCTAAAAAAACAACACCCACATTCAGAACCATAAAGAAAAGCACGCCGTTGGCGTGCTTTTCTTTATGGTTCTTATTATTTCCAGGCGTCTACCTCATGGGGCAAGTCAATATCTGTTGCCTTAAAGGTTATCTCGTCTCCCGTTTTGGCTTTTTTCTCATAGTCACCTAACGCCCGCAGGGCATACTTTCCTAAAATTATAATCACGGGAATATTGATAATCGCCATGGCCGCCATGGTAATATCCGCAATCCCCCATAAAAGGTCTGCGTTTAACCCGGCACCTACAAAAATCAACAAACTGGCTATACAGTAGTATGCAGACAATAATGCCTTACCGGGTTTGCGTTTTAACATAAAAAACACGCTTTGGTCTACATAATACAGATTGCCCAACAACGTAGTAAAGGCAAATAAAATCATAGAAACCGTAATAAACATGGGGCCAAAATCGCCCAGAACCGCCTGCAAAGACTTCTGGACATAGAGTGCTCCGGAAAGAGCCTCTGTCGGTTCAACCCCTGAACACATACACATAAACGCTGTTGCAGAGCAAACCAACAAAGTATCTAAAAAGACGGACAAAATCTGCACCAAGCCTTGTTTGACCGGGTGAGAAACCTCAGCTGATGCCGAAGCATTCGGAGCCGAGCCCACACCTGCTTCATTACTGAACAAGCCTCTCTTAATGCCATACATCAGGCATGAACCGGAAAAACCGCCAAAAATCGCCCGAAAATCAAATGCCTCGGAAAAAATTCTGCCCAAAATAGCCGGAAGAGCCGTTATGTTGCACAGCACAATAAACAGTGCCACCAAGATATACGCAAGTCCCATGACCGGCACCAAGACCGAGGTAATTTTGGCAATCCGCTTGCCGCCGCCAAACAGACAGTAGCCAACCAAAGCCGCAAGAAGCAAGCCGATAACCCAGGGCGAAACCGCCGGATTATAAAAAGAATAGGAAGAAAACGTCGATTGCAAGTTGTAAGACGCCAACATATTAAAGCCAACACCATAGGTAAGAACCAGCAAAACAGAAAACAAAACTGCCAGTCCCCGAGATTTGAGTGCTGTTTCAATATAGTAGGCAGGGCCGCCATACCACCCGTCTTGTCCCTTGCGTTTATAAATCTGTGCCAGGGTGCTTTCAACAAAGGCAGAGGCACCGCCGATAATGGCGATTACCCACATCCAGAAAACAGAGCCAAAGCCGCCTAAGCACAGAGCCGTAGAAACACCGATAATATTCCCCGTTCCTACCCGCGATGCTGTCGATACCATTAACGCCTGAAAGGAAGAAACGCTTTTGCCGTCTTTGGGTTTTTCCGATACAGACCGAATTTGCTTTCTTAAAAGCCGGAACTGAGCAAATCTTGTCCGTACGGTAAAATACAAGCCGCAAACAATCAGTATTACAATCAAAATATAGCCTGATAAAATATTATTCGCTCTATCAATTACAGCGTTTATCATAGTTCCTCCATATATTCTTCGCCAGTATGCCTTACTCTTGTTCAGAGATTAAATTCTCCGGCATTACATAATTCTCTTTGCTTCTGACAAATTTATGATACAAAATCACATATAAAACCAGCATCAAAAATCCAAAGCAGGAAACCACCATTCCCATGGTTTGTGCAGGATGATTATAAGTAAAGCGTATCTCATTCACGCCGGGTTCAACCCGAAAAGCAACAAGCCCAATATTGGCACGGATAAACTCTGTTTTTTCTCCGTTAATTTCTGCTGTCCAGCCTGCATCTTCAAATGGGACTGCCATATAAACAATACCGGCTTTATCTGCATTAAAGGTGGCAGAAAAACCGCCGGATGTTGTTTGAAAGTTTTCAACGGACCGTCTTTCGCCGGGCACATATCCCTCTTCGTACGGCACTAATAAGTCTGAAACAAAAGCCTCATCCTTATCCTCAACAATCAGCGTATTAAGAGCAATATCAGAACAGGTTTCTCTTCCCTCTGCCAGCTTTTCAAATTCTGACCGGGTAATGTAAGTATCATAAGTAAAGCCCATACCTATAAAATTACCATTTTGATACACATCTATACCTTTATCGGTTTTTAAATACGTAAATCCCTCCGGAACCGGAACCCCATCCTCAGGATATAAGTCAAAATAGTACTTAACGCCAAGCATTGTCCGAAGCTCGTTATCCTGGCTTTTCGGTGCAATTTGAACGGATCTGTCATCATAGTTAAAATATCGGCAAAACTCACCGGAATATTGACCGCGTACACTTTCAAAAATTGAGATGGCCGGTTTTTTAACTGCATAAGCATAGTTTCTCAGTTGTCTTGAATGGTCAATACGATACCCCGTTCCCTCTTCAACGTCAGGTATATCAATATAATATCTGTCAACCTGCGTCCGCAAATCGACTTTAGATGTCGGATGATAGTCAAGCAGGTTACGGCTTGTTAAATTCAGACTTGTATAAGCACAGCCGTAAAGCACGGTAACAGCCACCAAAATCGGAAGAATTCGCTTCCGGATTTTTTCGCTGTAAACATAGCCAAACAAGGTAAGATACATAACACATGATGCTACTAATACAAAAACACGGCAAATTCTGGCGGTATCATAGCCGGTATTGTTGTTATGCAGCAGAAAATTCACAATCATAGGATGGCCAATAATAATATAACTTCCATAGTAAAGAGCCAGCAAGCCAATCAGACAAAGGGTTGTCAGAAATGCCCCTTTCTTTGCCAGCTTTTCATCATAATGTTCCAAGAACATTACCGTTGCCAGAGCAAAAAACAACAACATCGTATAAGAATACCGTGTATACGAGGAAGACAGTATATTATAAATAAAGCTGATGCCCGTAATCATAAGGCATAAAACACTGATGCAGGATAAAACCTTAAGCCATTTTGGACTGTCCTTTTTCCAAACGAGAGCCACAACCATAGACATACCAAAGACCGGCAGGTATGCCGCCAAAGAATGCCAGGTTGCACTTCCAAAAGATGAAAAACGGTTACTGACCGCCGGTACAAACAGGGAAAACACACGGGAAACAATAGAGGTATCTGCCAGAAACTTTATTGGTGAAAAGGAGGCTCCAATATTCCCCGTTGAACCGGAGGAATGAAACATACTATAAATGAATGTAGCAAAAACAAAAAAAGCACACAAGAAACCGATGATGTATTCTGTTACTGCCAGGAAAAAGTATTTTGCCTTCCGTTTCGGTTTCCATTCTTCTGACAGAAAAAAACGGCATACAAAATAAAGAGAAAAAGAAATCGTGGAAAATACAAAGAAATAGAAACTGTTGGCACAGTTTAAGAAAACAGCCAGAATCAGCTGATGCTTATACTGCTTCCCGGTAAACATATTTTCTACAGCTAAAAGCAAAAGCGGAAAGGCCCACATAGCATCATGAAACTGCATAAACTCCATATTCAGGAAAAAATAGGAAGAAAACGTGTATAAAAGAGCACCCAAAAATGCATTTTTAGGTGCTTTTACCATGCGTCTTAAAAACGCAAAAGAACACATAGCAATCAGTGCTACGCGAACAAGATGCATATAGGTTACAGCGTAGGGAACCAGCTTTGCAGGGAACAGATAACACACGGCATTCAGAGAAAGCATAGCGTTTATCCTGTTATAGGGTGCACCCAAAAAGTTAAGCCAATCCCAGCTTGCCGAGCCGGAAGCAAAAACTTCTTTGGCTTTTAGAATTCTTGAAAGATACTGGTCAACATAATCCCCACGAATGATGAAAAAACCGTGGTTCTGGAGCATTGAAGGTAACATGATGATGAGCATCATAAGAGCAGATAAAAGGCCAACCTGCACAATGCCGTATTTTTCTTTTTTAATCATTTATATCCCCCAAGTACTTTCATTTTTCTTGTAGTCACCGCTTAAAATATCCTGCCACCATTTCCGGTTTTCCAGGTACCAGTGAACGGTTTTTACAATGCCGTCAGCAAAGGCTGTTTCGGGAACCCAGCCCAGTTCCTTTGTAATTTTTGTCGGGTCAATGGCATACCGAAGGTCATGGCCCTTTCTGTCTTCAACATAAGTAATTAAGGAATAGGGCTTTTCTAAAATATCCAGTATGGTTTTAACAATGGAGATGTTGGTTTTTTCGTTGTGACCGCCAACGTTATATACTTCCCCAACTTTTCCCTTATGAATAATCATGTCAATTGCCTTGCAGTGGTCCTCCACATACAGCCAGTCACGAACGTTAAGACCTTCGCCATATACCGGCAGAGGTTCATCTGCCAGAGCTTTTACCACCATGAGAGGAATCAGCTTTTCCGGAAAATGATAGGGACCGTAGTTATTGGAGCATCTGGAAACGGTAACGGGCAGAGCGTAGGTTCTGAAATACGCCATCACCAAAAGGTCCGCACCGGCCTTTGAGGCACTGTAAGGGCTTGAGGTATGAATGGGTGTTTCCTCTGTAAAGAACAAGTCCGGTCTGTCTAAAGGCAAATCTCCATAAACCTCGTCGGTGGATACCTGATGGTATCGGCTGACACCGTACTTTCTAGAAGCATCAAGAAGCACCTGTGTGCCTAAAATATTAGTCTGTAAAAAGATTTCCGGATTATCAATAGAACGGTCAACGTGGCTTTCTGCCGCAAAATTGACAACCACATCCGGTCGTTCACTTGCAAAAACCCCGTCAATCGTTGCTCTGTCTGCAATATCAGCTTTGTAAAAAGTAATCTTGTCTTTCACATCTTTAAGCGTTGCAAGATTGCCGGCATATGTCAGATTATCCACAACAACAATTTTATAATCTGCATATTTCTTTGTCATGTAATGAACAAAATTACCGCCAATAAATCCGGCACCGCCGGTTACTAAAATTTTCATATGTACCCTCCCAGTTACACTGCTTAATCAAGCAGCGAAAGAATATACTGTCCGTAATCTGTCATTTTCAGCTTTTCGCCTAAGGTTTTTAGCTGACAGTCATCAATAAAGCCCCGTCTCCAGGCAATTTCTTCAAGGCAGGAAATATAAAAGCCCTGCATATTCTGAACCGTGCAGACGAATTCACTTGCCTGCAAAAGACCGTCCGGCGTGCCTGTATCCAACCATGCCATACCGCGGCCCATTTCAATTACCTTGAGCTGCCCACGGCGTAAATATTCGTTGTTAACTGCGGTTATCTCATATTCGCCCCGTGCAGAAGGCTGTATGTTTTCCGCAATGCTGACAACATCATTATTATAAAAATACAACCCCGGAACTGCATACTTTGATTTAGGATTTTCCGGTTTTTCTTCAATGGAAACAACACTATGGTCTTTATCAAACTCAACCACGCCAAAGGCACGAGGGTCTTTAACGGGATAGCCAAAAATGGCAGCACCGCACTCCTCACAGCTTTTTATACCCTTTTGCAGAACGCTTGAAAACGCCTGACCGTAGAAAACGTTATCCCCCAAAATCAGGCAAACGCTGTCATCACCGATGAATTCTTTACCTAAAACAAATGCCTGTGCCAAGCCTTTCGGCTCCGGCTGAACTTTGTATGAAAGACGAATCCCCAGTTCGCTTCCATCACCGAGTAGGGTTTCATACATAGGTAAATCTACTTCCGTGGATATAATAAGAATGTCCCGAATACCGGCAAGCATTAAAGACGAAAGGGGGTAATAAATCATTGGCTTATCATAAATTGAGAGCAGTTGCTTGGAAACCACCTTTGTCATAGGATAGAGTCTTGTCCCTTTTCCGCCGGCTAAAATAATACCTTTCATTCCGTCATCTCCTTCTCAGAATTCTCTTTCGGAAATTTTAGAAGTCCCAATAACAGCACTTCAACGTACCGGATTATATTCACAATCACCGTTGCCCAGGCATAACCCCAGATACCGAAAAAATGGGTCAAAACCATGGCAACAGGAATATAAATCGCAGCAAACATAAGATTGATGCGTAAATGATACCGGGAACCAAGCTCCACCAAAATCAAAATAATGGGCAAAGATGCTGCAAAGTTAATTACCTGACCGGCATTCACAATGAGATTCAGCCCTTGCATCTGGCTATACATATTAGGATAAAACAGCTTTACAAAAATAGGTGTGCCGATAATGCAGAACAGGTAAAAAACAGCAGAAATCGCTGTATATAACGTAAAGGTTTTTAAAAACCCCTTGCGTGTTTGGTGCTTTTTATCCGCAGATGCGTAGCTAAGGGTAATACTGTTAATCGGACCGACAAACATAAGAAGTGTTTTGCCGATGAGGGATACAACATAAAAGAGAGAAACCGCCTCAGCATCAATAAAATTCTTCAAAATCAACCGGTCAGCATTGGTGGTAATCTCAACCATCAGGTAAGAAAAAACAAGAGAGGTTGTGGCCTTGGCAATAAAGGGAATATTTTTCGTTCTTTTTTCAGGCTTAAAAATTGTGCCCCTAACCATAAAAACTAAGACAACCGCTGCTTCTCCCATAAGAAAAATATAGTACCATTGATTGGTTACGGTGAACACCGCTGCCCCCACCAGATAGCCGGCACTTAAAATTGAAAAGAAAATCAGGCACAGCTTAAAGTCCAGTTTCAGACGATATTCCACCGTTGCATAATATCGCAAAACGGTAAACAGTAAAACAACAACAAACATCAAAAGCTCTATTCCTTTTAAGTAAATAGAACCGATAATGCCGCCGCAAACCGCCGATATTAACAAAATCACCGCTATAATAGCATTATAATCTCCGTTGCTCGCCTCACAGTCTTTTCTGACAACCTGCCTTATCTGGCAAAGACCTTGACCTAAGGACTGAGCAAAAATATAGATAATACTCATGTAAAAAACAATATTGCCTAAAGCTTCTGCACCCATCCGGTAATTGATATACGGATGAATCAAAAGATGCAAAACCGCCTGCAAAAGCAGACTGGAGCCAATGGTATAGGCAAAATCAGATATATATTGTTTTTTTTCTGAAAGTTTTTTTAACAAAGTAATTACCTCACCTGATAGTTTTTAGCCAGTCAAGGTCTTTCTTTTACGCCCATAACCAAAACATCGCCAATTTCGTTACTCTGCTTTAGCCTTGACTTTGCTAATTATCATTCTTTTTTTCCCATTCGCCTCCGGAGGAATTTTATCCAGCCAACAAAACGTGTACTGAATATTATCCTTTACAATGAGTTTTCTAAATTCAGCTTCCAGCTCTTTTTCTATCTGAGACGTATCCGTATCAAACTTCGTATCTTTAACAAGCTGCACGGTTATAGTATGATAATCCTCCTGGATAAATCTGAACTGAAGAATATCTTTCCGCGTTTGCGTAGCAACATTAAACTGTTGATAGTTTATATAGCTGCCGTCTTCAAAAACCAGCCAGTCGTTACATCTTCCGTTAATGCGTTTAACGTATGTAAGGCCGTCTTCACCGGTAATGATTTCGCCTTCATCTCCAATATCATAATTGATAAGAGGGAGTTCTGTATTCCATAAATTTGTTACAATAAATCTGCCCGTATCCGAAAGCTCATTGTTTTCGTTATAGACATTGATAACGCATGTATCATGAGAAATATTATGAATTTCTGCTCCATCCGTAATAAAAGTACAAGCTCCGGCCTCCGTAGAACCATAGCTGTTAAAAAATCCCTTTCCTAATGCTTCCTCCATGAGTTTTCTTTCATTAGGTTCAACCAATTCACCGATGGAGCAATAGCAACGAGGTTTATGAAGGGAAATATTATGCTCCTTTGCATAGAGAATCATCATCATAAAGTTGGATTTTGTTGTATACATAAAATCCGGTTTATACTGGTTATACTGCTCAATCAGCTTATCAACACTTTCAGTATAAGAAAGGGTTTTACGTCTTAACAGCCCGAGCTTGTTTATCAACGATTCACTAACATTAACCAGCGACGGGTTTTGAAAAGACATAGTCTTTTTGAAAAACGGGTTATGACCGTTTTTCATAGAAAACCGAATCCAGTTAGCTCGATCGTAAGCTTCCGCTTTGGGCGAACGATAGGACGTGAAAGGTTTTCCCGAAGATCCGCTGGACTGATGTTTAAAGAAAATTTTCTTAATATAGGGGTATTTTGATGCCCGTTCTTCTATTACCGCCTTATAATCTTCCTTATTCATCACGGGAAGTTTCACTAAATCCTCAGCCGTTTGAATATCTTTCGGAGTAATACCGCAGGCATCAAACCGCTGCTTATAAAATGGAATTCTGTACGCCTCTTTTACTATTTTTTTCAGTCTTTTGTTCTGAATTTTTTTGATTTTTTCAGGATGAAACGGAAAATTCCGATTCAAAGAAAGTAGCGTAAAAAACAAATAAACATTCGTTAGTTTTTTTTGTATATAATACTTAATCAAAATACCGTTACTCCTTTTCAATCAATTGTAATTTCAATGTTTTGTATCGCACCGTCCAGTATCGCAACAGCCTCCTGTAAGGTTTCTCCTTTTGAAATGACGTGTCCGATTCTGTGAGGACCGACTTTAAACTTGCTGACCCTATCCCCCACCTGATAGTCAAACTGAACCTCAACAATATTTTCATGGGGCGTATTGTTGTTTTTTTGTGATGCAATAACCCCGTCTTTATCACTCATAAGCAATTTGCTGGCGTTGGGCACGGCCATCCGGCTTTCAAAAGAAACATCTTCACCCAAAGCTGCTAAAAGGAGCTTTTCATAATAATTAAAACCATAGAAAATGGAAGTTAATTCCGCAAGGCAGGTTGCACCGCAGCGTCCGCCAAGCTCTAAAACATACGTTTTCCCGCCAACAAGCATAAAGTCTGCATTGATGGCACAGTTATCAAGACCCATGGCACAAACTGCCTTTTCAAGCTGTTCTTTGGCATCATCAACTACGTCCTGACTCATATCGTAGGGTGCAAAATGGCCAATTGGAACGCCGGTATCCCCTTTAAACACATAGTCTCCATGGGGAAGAATAAACTGAACTTTACCGCCTAAAACAAAGGCCTGAGCACCAAACTCATCACCCTCTAAAAACTCTTCAATAATAAAATAGTCAAGTTTTGTAGCTTTTTGCGTATACGCCATGGCAGAGGCAAATTCATCATAAGAATTCACACGGATAATACCCCGGCTGCCGGAAGTATCAACCGCTTTAAAAATCAAAGGAAAATGTAATACCGCTGTTTCCTCTTTGATAACATCAAGGTCAAAGGGAACCTTTCTGAATCTTGCCGTTCTGACGCCAAATTCTTCGTACTTGGTTTTCATCAAAAGCTTATTGGATGCAATCTGTGCTGCTTCAAAGGAAAGACCGGTCAGCCCTAAAGCATCACATACTTTTCCGATGGTTATAACCGCAACATCGGTGCCTGTTGTAACAATCCCGTCGATTTTTTCTGCTTTTGCAATGCCCAGAACTGTTTCGTAATCTGTGGTATCTTCATAATAAACCTTATCCGCAAGAGAAAAACCGGGATAATTTCCTTTAATGCTGACCACAATGGTATAAAGACCCATGGCTTTTGCCTGTTTAATGAGCGGAACCTGGTAAATACCGGCACCCAATATCATGACCTTTTTCATAGCTTTATCTCCTTAAAACTATTCTTTAATTTTTCCTCAAGTTCTTCTTTTGGCATGTCTGTTAATTGTTTCAATACATCTGACACTATCTTCCACAAACCCAATTGCACCATCCCAGGTATTATAGTTAGTAATAGGTAAAACTCCATTAAAAACAAGGGTGTAATTACCATTTGGTGTCAGCGTGCATCAAAAATAGCATTTTCCCACGGGCGTAACACTCGACGGTTACTCCCTGCTCTTTTTTACAACTTCTCTGACAACATACTGCGGTTCACGGTTTAAACCTAAAAAGATTCTGCCGATGTATTCCCCGATTAACCCCATAAAAAGAAAGGTTAATCCAAAGAAAAAGCTGATGGCACACATGGTTGAGGGCCAGCCCATTGCCATGGCAGGATGCATTATTTTTCTGATAAGAATCCCCAGGGCTGCAAGCATACCGACCGCAGAGAAGAAATACCCACAATAGGTACAGAGCCGGAGGGGCACCAGAGAAAAACCGATAATACTGGAGTAAAGCCTGAATAAGGCTTTAAGGGTATACGTTGACGTGCCGTATTCCCTCTTAAAATGCTTAATGGGAACACTGCTGATGTTTCGCGTTGTTCTCAAAATAAGCCCCTGTAAATATGCATAGGAATTTTTATATTCAATAATTGTGTCACGGACAAATTTCCGCATAACCCAAAAGCTGGAGGTTTTTAAATGCTTCGGTTTTCCCAGCAAAATCCGTGCAGACAGGTAGTTGATATAGCTTCCGAAATTTCTAAATAAGTTATGCTTTTTTTCAGGATAATAGCCGTAAACAACATCATACCCTTTATAAATTTCGTCAATTAAAATTTTAAGCTGAGACGGATGGGTTTGCATATCGTCATCCATCGCAATGATATAATCGCCGGAGGCATAGTTAAGGCCTGCCATAACTGCGTTGTGTTGCCCAGAATTTTTCGCAAGTTCAATGACTGTTACATCTGCTTGTTCTTCTGCCATTTTTCTGAGCACAGAGCTGGTTTTTCCCTCATCAGGCGAACAATCATTCACAAGGATAAACTCAACGTCCGGCTCTCCGAGATTTTGCATTTCCTCTCTCGTCAGCGTAACAACTTTTTCAATGCTGCAAGCTGATTTATAACACGGAATTACAACCGAAAACTTACACATTACAAGCACTCCTTAACGTTTTTAATCACATATTCCAGTTCATTCTCTTGTAAATCGGCAAAAAGCGGTAGCCTCAGGAGTCTCTCGGAATATTCTTCTGTTACCGGCAAGCCCTGCTGCTTAGCGTCAAGCTGTTGACCAAAGGGAGAGCTATGAAGGGGTATATAGTGGAACACCGACTGAATCTCCCGTTTCCGAAGTTCTGTAATCAGATTGTCTCTGACCGTTTTGGAGGGTAAAATAATATAAAACATATGAGCATTGTGCGTTGAATAGTCAGGAATAAAAGGACGGGTTAGCTTGCCTGCTTTTTCATCTTCTGCAAAGGCATCATAATATGTATTCCATATATGCATTCTTTTGTCCATAATCTCCTCAAACCGTTCCATCTGGCCGTAAAGCATAGCAGCTAAAACGTCTGACGGCAAGAACGATGAGCCCATGTCTTTCCAGGTATATTTATCCACTTCTCCGCGGATAAACTGGCTTCTGTCCGTTCCCTTTTCTCTAATAATTTCAGCTTTTTTGAAAAGCTCTTTATCTTTTACAACAACAGCTCCGCCTTCACCCATGGCGTAATTCTTGGTTTCGTGAAAACTGTAACAGCCAATGTCCCCAATAGTACCGGCGGCATATTTTCCTTTGTAGAAAGAGCCCACAGCCTGAGCCGCATCTTCAATAACTAAAAGATTGTGTTTTTTGGCAATGGCATTGATTTTGTCCATATCGCAAATAACACCGGCATAGTGCACAGGATAAATCGCCTTGGTTTTCGGCGTAATCAGCTCCTCAATTTTGCTTGCATCAATGTTCATCGTCTCTTTTTCCACGTCACAGAACACGGGCATTGCTCCACTCAGAACAAAGGCGTTAATATTCGATACAAAGGTATAAGAGGGGGCAATTACCACGTCCCCCTCTTTAAGTCCAGCTAAGATGGCAGACATATCCAGAGCATGGGAGCAAGAGGTGGTTAAAAGCATCTTGTCAATCCCCAGCTTTTCTCCAAAAATCTGATATACTTTTTTGGTGTAAGCACCATCACCACATAGTTTAAGACTGTCTATTGCCTGCATCATATAAGTTTTTTCAAGCTCTGTTATGCTCGGTTTATTAAACGGTATCATCACAACGCTCCTATATATTTGGTTTCTTTTGTACAAAACGCAGAAATATACTTTTTAATTATACTACTTTTTTATGGAATTTGCAACATTTTTTATTTTATAGCCCCTATCTGTTTGGCTCACATTGCATGATTTCAAAAATCACCTATTTTAGCTTGCCGAAACCTGCCAGTTCTACACAGGCCTGCCCTGCCTCTGTCAACATAAATTCTGCCATCTTTCTTGCCGGGGCATCTTCAGGCGTATCTTTCCGCAAAACAATATAAGTATTATTAGAAAGAGGATAGCTACCATCAGCAATGGTTTCGTCTGTGGGGTGCACACCGTCAATCGCAAGCAGTTTCAGTTCTGTGCTGGTGTTGTAGAACGGATCCATATTATGATAGTAATAATAAATACTGTAACCCAGACCGTAACCTACGGGGTCATCTGTTTGTGCCCCCATAACATCGGTCAGAACATTAGACATCGTCATAGAGGTTTCCTTTTGCACCTCAGGATGAATATCGTTTCCGTTTAAGAAATGCTTTTCCATTTGTGCATGGCTGCCGGAATCGTTATTTCTGCAGTACGGATACAGTTTCGCATCAACGCCCCCTACCTCAGACCAGTTATCATAAGCGTCATTTACATAAATATCACTGATTTGTGCTTTGGTCAGCCCCTCTGACGGATTATCTGCATTGGTAAAGAAAATCATAGCATCATAGGCAATAGGAATCAGCTCCAGCTCGACGCCTTTTTCCTTTGCCAGAGCTAAAATATCACTGGCTGGATATACAGAAGCAAACAGCATGTCCACTTCCCCGTTGATGAGTCGCTGGTAGGAAACATGGCTCTTGCTGTGAGTTGTCGGGAACTGCTTATGTCCCGGTCCGTTTGCAAAAAGCTGCGTATAAACCGCCTCCGTGAAAGGATAGGTTGAGGTAGAACCGTCAATTATCGGCATCTCCTTGTCAAATCCATAGGCAATTGCCATGTCAGAGGCATACAACTGGCAAACCCTTTGGGTGTTATTCAGAATATACGCCACGTCGTATCGGGTTGCCGCTTTCTGCGGATTTAAAACACGCACGGGATTTACCGGGTCGGTATCGTCATAATCCGATGCATAATTTGCACCAATATAGTCATATGCTTCTACCGCCCAGGGAGAAATTTTATCTTTATCTATTGCATTCATATAATCCCGTTCAGGGCAACGAAGGTCAGCATATTGCAGAGCTCTTACAACCATAACGGTAATTTCTTCTCTTGTTACATCACGTTTCGGGGAGAAGGTTGTCTCAGAATCGCCTTTAATAATACCACACTCGTATGCCGACATAACAACGCTGTAGAACCAATCATTCTGCAAAACATCTTCAAAGCGGTCGGTTTCGCTTGCCTGAGGCATATCTGCAAGACCGATAAACCGCATCACCATGGCTGCAGCTTCTGCCCGGGTAACGTTATCAAAGGGTTTGGCTTCCCCTTGGTCATTCCCTTTAATAACGCCATACTTAGAGAGTGTCTGCATGGCGTGAAACTCATACTGTGATGCATCATAATCTGTAAATTCAATTTCCTCAGGCACAAAAGCCTCTATGGCTCTTGCTTGATTGACAGCAGGAATCGTTGCATAGACAGAACCGTTATAAAACATAGACAGGGGTATAGGTTCACCCGTATCACA